>NZ_JBSVXS010000083.1:0-24231 GCF_054070155.1 Pseudomonas sp. SDT291_1_S447 | reverse complement strand
TCCTACCTTGGAATGCATTTGCATGTAGGAGCTGCCGAAGGCTGCGATCTTTTTGAACGATTAGGCGATTACAGGCTGATCGCCGTCGCCTCGAACTTCACCCGCGGATGTGCAATCCGATCCTGCGCCCGCACCAGTTGCAGCTCATAACTGGCGCACGCCTGAGTTTCCAGCAACACCTCATGCACCGCCGCCGCCGTGAATTCAAACGCCGCCACCAGGCTATCGCCCAGCAGCACCCGCGCCAGGAACAGGCCGGACGTCAGATCGCCAACGCCCACCGGCTGACGTGGAAACGCCAACAATGGACGACGCAGATGCCAGCTGCCTTCGGCCGTCACCAGCAACATCTCGAAGCCATCGGCCGGTTTGCCCGGATAATCCAGGTGCTTCACCAGCACGGCTTTCGGCCCGCGCGCCAACAACGCACGCGCCATCGCCAGGCAATCAAACAAGGACTGCGGCTTACGCCCGGAAAAGCTGTCCAGCTCCAACTGGTTCGGGCACATGATGTCCGCCACGGCCGCCGCTTCTTCCAAGAGGAAATCGCTGACCTCGGTCGGCACGCTGCAGCCCTTCTCCGCGTGGCCCATTACCGGATCACACAGATACAACGCCTTTGGATTGACCGACTTGATGCGCTCGACGCCGCTGAGAATCGCCCGGCCCTGCGCCGCGCTGCCAAGGTATCCGGACAGCACCGCATCGCAGTTGCCCAGCTCGCCAATCGCGGCGATGCCTTCGACCAGCTCGGGTATCTGTTGCGGCGCCAACACTTCACCGGCCCATTGGCCGTACTGGGTGTGGTTGGAAAACTGCACGGTGTTGAGCGGCCAGACATTGACCCCGACCCGCTGCATCGGAAAAACCGCGGCGCTGTTGCCGGCGTGGCCGAACACCACGTGGGACTGAATGGCGAGCAGATGAGGCGTACGTTTCATTCGGGTCATTCCGTAAAACGATTGAAATTCAAGCCGCGCAGTATGCGACGAAACGCAGCCTGTACGACAGACCGGCGACGCAGTTAAGCTGACGCTATCTTTTGGAGTTCGATGTTGATGCTGACACTGGAAAACATCTTCGTGCTGATCCTGTTCGCCGCTGCCGGCGCGTGGCTATGGCACAACCACGGCTTGCGCGAGCGCGCGCTGGAGCGGGTCAAACAGCATTGCCTGAACGTGCGGGTCGAGTTGCTCGACGGCAACGTTGCCCTGAAGAAGATCGGTTTCATCAAGGACGCCAACGGTCGCCGCCGACTGGCGCGGGTGTACAACTTTGAATTCACCGTGACCGGCGAAACCCGCCATAACGGCACCATCACTCAGTTTGGCGCGCACAGTGCGCAGATCGAACTGGCGCCCTACCCGGCACCGTTCGACGACACGCCGCCGGTGGTTGAGGTGCACAAGCCGCGCGCCGAAGTCATCGAGTTGAGCCAGTGGCGCCAGGAACATACAAAGTGGAAGCCTTGAGCTGACTCACTGAATCCGGCATTGCGCCAAACCCTTCTGCAACTCAGCGATAGTGTGCGGGTCGACGAAGATCAGCTCGATTCGCGAATCTTTCCGCCATTCGCTAGCCTGCCAAATCAGCTTTCCGTTATCCAAAGCATTCGCAGACACCCAACCCTCCGAGCTGTGGATAACCAGTTTCGCCCGCTGCCAATTGAGGCTGGCTAGCCAGTCAGCGATGCGCCGCTTGTCGAACGTCTGTCCCGGATGCCAACGCCAACCAATGCTCCAACCGCCCTCCTGCGCCTGACTCAGGCAAATCGGCAGCGTCGGATCAGTCCAGACGGCCGGCATTTGTCCTGATCCCTTGGGTACGGCCAGGTTATCCACACCGTTGAGCGCTTTTGCGGCCAGGCCCGGTAGTTCGCTCAGGCTCAATTGCGCCTCTCGAGTCCAGATCAACGGCACTGGCGGCAACTGACTGGCAATTTTTTCCTTGGCCCTGTGATCAAGGTTTTCAGCCTTGTTCATCAACAGCAGGCCAGCGGTTGCCAAGGCTTCCTGTTGCGCTGCCGGCAAGGCTTTCCCCGCTTCAAGCGCTTGAGCATCCAGCACCAGCACACACGGCTGCACCGCCAGTACACCCAACCACGGTGCCTCATTCAATTGCTTGAGCAACTGCGCCGGATGCCCCAGCCCGGACGGTTCGATGAATAGCCGATCCGGCCGCGCCTTGCGCAACAGCCGCCCAAGACCAATCTGAAAAGGCGCGCCATTGACACAGCACAAGCAGCCACCGGCCACTTCGCCCAGTGCGATACCATCGGCGTCACTCGTCAGCAATGCGGCATCGAGGCCGATCTGGCCGAACTCGTTGATCAGCACCGCCCAGCGCTCGCCAGCCGGCCGCTGAGCCATCAGTTGACGAATCAGGCTGGTCTTGCCGGCGCCCAAAGGGCCAGCAATGACATGGGTAGGAATGTTCTGCAACATGGTCGGGAGCTTTTTTGGGAGATTCAAAGATGCGTTGGATGGGATGGTCGTTGCTGTTGACGCTGCTGTCGAGTGAAGCGTGGGCTCAGGCCTGCGTGGTGCACAGTCAGGGCGAGCGGCTCGACGTCAAAGTCTGTCAGCAGAACCGCAACATTCCGGAAAAACTGTTCAGTGACGGTTTCTGCCAGCCAACGCTGGCCGGACAGAAAGTCGAAGTACAGTACGTCGATCAATGCCCGAGCGGTGCGTTTGGTGTGTGCAGCAATGCGCAAGTCGCCAATATGCCTTATCGCCAGGACATCCACTATTACGGCATCGCCACCGATGCCGCGTATCTGAAGCCGTACTGCGAAGGCCAAAGCCAGGGTTCTTGGCTCAAGCCTTGAGGCATCAGCCGAGCCAGTCGAGGGTCATTATCAGACGACGCTCGCCCGCGCCCGGGTGCGGCGAGCGATGGATCAAGCCAAAGCCTTCATTGCCGTGCCATTTCTCGCCTTTCAACAGCGCGACGTCACCACTGGAGAGTTGCTGGATTTGCACTTGGGGTTCGGCGTTGGCCTGTCCCAGCTGACTGCGATCCATCGCGCCTTCCTTGAGCCATTGGCTGCCGACGCCGGCGTAGGTGGTGATCAGCCGTACTGGCACGTGATCGACGTGGAAACGCGGGCACATGGCTTTATCGAGTACCCGCAGGCGCAGGCCAATGCGCTTGGCTCCCAGCAAACAGGCGAAAGCGCTGACCAGCCATTTCAGATCGGCGATAAAGCCTTCATAGCCTTCCAGATCACGAAAGCCTGATGCCAGCCCGGTGAGATCAGGATCGGCGTCCTCGCTCGCCAGCTCCAGACACAACGATTCCGCCAACGGTTCGTTGAGCGACAGCAATAACTGAGCGAAATCACTGATGTGCAACGGCAGTTGCCGCTGCCAGACGGCGAGATTGGTGTCGTCATCAAGAATTCGCGTCAGCGTCCCTGGCGTCGGACCTTGATGCTGATGACGCGTGCGGTTTTGCATGAGTTTGAGTGCAAGCATCAGGCAGCCTCTTCATGCCAAGGGCCGAACGGATCCGCCAGCAATCGCCAGCCTTCTACGCCGAGGGCCATTTCTTCATCGGTCAGCAGGCAGCCGTCCAATTCGTCGGAGAGCTGTAGGAAATCGATGTTCTGACCAATGAAAACCAGCTCCTGACGACAGTCGCCTACGCTCGGCGTCCAGTTTTCCATGATCGCGGCGGTACTTTCCTGATCCTGTGGCCATTGGTTTTTCGGCACAAAACGCCACCAGCGCCCGGCGAAACCATGACGCATCAGCCCGCCGGCCTGCGACCAGCTGCCAGCGTCTGTGGGTTTGCTCGCCAGCCAGAAGAACCCTTTGGAGCGCAGCAATTTTCCGTTCAGCCACGGGCGGTCGATGAAGTGGTAGAAGCGCTCCGGGTGAAACGGGCGGCGTGCGCGGTAAGCCGTGGAGGCAATGCCGTACTCGTCGGTTTCTGGCACGTGCTCACCGCGCAACTCTTGCAGCCAGCCCGGTGCCTGGGCGGCTTTGTCGAAGTCAAATCGACCCGTGTTGAGGATCTTCTCCAACGGCACTTCGCCCATCACCATTGGAATGATTTCAGCCTGGGCGTTGAGGCGTTTGAGGATGGCAATCAACTCTTCGCGCTCGTGCTGGCTGATCAGGTCGATCTTGCTGATCAACAGCACGTCGGCGAACTCGATCTGCTCGATCAACAGGTCGGTGATGGAGCGTTCGTCTTCTTCGCCGAGGATTTCGCCACGCGAAGCGAGGCTTTCTGCCGCCTGGTAGTCCGGCAGGAAATTCACACCGTCGACTACAGTGACCATGGTGTCGAGACGAGCGATGTCCGAGAGGCTTTGGCCGTGTTCATCGCGAAAAGTGAAGGTTTCTGCGACCGGCAGCGGCTCGGAGATGCCGGTGGATTCGATCAGCAAATAATCGAAGCGCCCTTCCCGGGCGAGCTTGCTGACTTCTTCAAGCAGGTCTTCGCGTAACGTACAGCAGATACAGCCGTTACTCATTTCGACGATTTTTTCTTCTGCACGATTCAGGCTGACATCACGCTGGACTTCGCTGCCATCAATATTGATCTCGCTCATATCATTGACGATGACAGCAACACGCAAACCGTTGCGATTACGTAGTACGTAATTCAAAAGTGTACTTTTTCCGGCACCAAGAAATCCTGAAAGTACGGTAACGGGCAATTCGGCTGACATTGGATAATCCTCTTTAAATGGCAGCCGATTAGCGCTTTGCTGGCGCTTGGCGTTTTTGTGCTTCATGCGAAGGTTTTCGCTGAAAGTAAACGCTTGAAATCGGCCTGCTCAGGCTCGGTTAACTTTTATGTTATAGTATAACAATATAAATAAACCAGCCCTGCTCTTGTCTTGAGCGATAAACCGCAGGAAGCTGAGCCGATACCACGCCGGAACTCGTAATGAAAACTGCGCTGAAATACTCGTTATTGAGCCTTGGATTGTTAATGATCGGCAATGCATCGGCTCAGTTACCGGCACTTGCAACCTGTACACGCAGCGCAAATCTGTTGGCCTGCGTCGATGCCGACGGCAACGCCTATAGCGTCAACACCGTCGGCGACACGCTTTATCTGCGTGGGTTTGAAAAAACTGGCCGGCGTTATTGGGCGCAAACCAATAGCCGTTTCGGTCAGCTGACGTTCTTTACTGGCGTCGCCTCTGACGGCGAAGCCTGGGTGGGTTACACACGACGTGTCGGTTGGACGACGATCAACCGGTTCTCCAGCTCGGGCGGTAGCAGCGCGAAATTCACCTGCAGCCGGATCACCGGCTGTTAGACCTGGTCCTCTTGCTGCGCCTGCTGCCAGGCCATGTAACTGTCGACGGGAGGATTCTTTTCAAAGTAGCGCTGCAATCCTTTAAACAAACCGTCTGCTACGGCTTGCTGATGCCGAGCGGTGACCAATCGCTGGCTGTCCCGCGCATTGGAAATAAAGCCAGTTTCCACCAGGATTGAAGGCACGTCAGGCGATTTCAGCACTGCGAATCCAGCCTGTTCCACGCGCTTCTGGTGCAGAGTCGTAATGTCGGCAAGGCTGCCCAGCACCGTACTGCCAAGCTGCAAACTGGCGGCAATCGTTGCATTCATCGACATGTCGAGAATCACCCCAGCGAGCATCGGATCCTTATCTTTCAAGTTGAGCAGACTCGTTGCGCCGAGCAGGTCGGCGCCGTTCTCCCGCTGCGCCATGAAGCGTGCAGTCGCCGACGTTGCGCCACCCTCAGAAAGGCAATACACCGATGCGCCAGAAGCCGTCAGACGCGGCGCTGCATCGGCATGCACCGAGATAAAAATGTCAGCTTTGTGCTGACGGGCGATCGCCACGCGCTTGCGCAATGGAACGAAAAAGTCGTCATTGCGTACCAGCTTTACGTCAAAGCCCTTCTCCTTTTTCAGGCGCTTGGCGAGTAGCTGAGCAATGGAAAGCACCACATCTTTTTCCCGCTCACCTTTCGCACCCACCGCACCGGGATCCTTTCCACCATGCCCAGGATCGACGACTACGATGATGTCGCGCTTCGGATGAGCGCTGATCTGCGGTGTTTCACGTGGAACCTTTGGAGCTATTTTTATCGGTTTTGCGCTGACCAAATCCAATACCAAGCGATGACTTTGTCCGTCTTGCGGCGCCAAAAGAAAGCTGTTCAGTAATACCGGGCTGCTCAGATCCAGAACAATCCGCGTATCACCCTGACCCAATGGCCCGGATCGGATCGCGCGTATCACTGTGTCGTTGAGCGCCAACTGGCTGAAATCTCCACCCAAGCTTGCCCCACTCACATCAATGATTAGTCGTTCAGGCGCACTGAGCGTGAAGGTTTTGTAGCTGACCGGCCCACTCAAATCGAACACCAACCGCACTTTGTCCTCAGATCGCCAAAGCCGTGCCTGACGAATTTGCGTAGCAGACACACTGAAGGGCAAAGCAAAAGCGGCGCTGGCCAAAATCAGATTGAGCACTTGACGTCTGTGCATATGAAAACCTGTTCATGAAAAAGACATCGTGATTTGAATTGTTATAATGTAACATTGAATTGAATCACCATGATGGTCCCGAACATGAATTCGCTTTCACTCCCGGATATCGCCGCGCAGACTGCTCGCCAAGCTTTGCCACTCGAATGGGTGGGCATGCAGGGCATCGCGTTACCTGTTTTGTTGGAAGGCCAACACCTGAATGCCAAGGTTGACGCTGGAGTGAGCCTTGATGATGGCGAGGCGCGCGGCATTCATATGTCTCGGCTGTATTTGGCCCTGGAGACACTTGAACAGGAACGCCTGACACCTACTCTCCTGCACCAGCTACTCAAGCGTTTTCTGGAAAGCCACCAAGGGCTGTCCAACTGTGCGTACGTGAATATTCACTGCGACTTACTGCTGAAGCGCCCTGCGCTGATCAGCCCATTGGCCGGCTGGAAATCCTATCCAGCAACTATTTCGGCAAGCCTGAAAAATCAAATGTTCCACGTGGAACTCAAAATTGACGTGCACTACTCTTCGACCTGCCCTTGCTCAGCGGCGCTGGCGCGGCAGTTAATCCAGCAACAATTTATCGACGACTTCGCCAACAAAGGCCTTCAGCACGCAGACGTTTTGGCATGGTTAGGTTCGACTCAAGGCATCGTCGCCACGCCTCACAGCCAACGCAGCACTGCGCAATTGCATCTACACCTCGACGAATTCATCGATGAGTTCCCATTGAGCGTGATCATCAATGATGCCGAAGCGGCCCTTGGCACCGCCGTACAAACCGCCGTAAAACGTGCGGACGAACAAGCCTTCGCCCTCGCCAACGGCCAAAACCTGATGTTCTGTGAAGATGCCGCACGCCGTCTGAATCTGGCACTGCGTCGCACACCGGGAGTCAACGCATTCCAGCTGCGAGTGATTCACGCTGAAAGCCTGCACGCCCACGACGCCGTCGCCGAAAGCCACTGGCAGCGTGAACAGGCATGATTCGCTGCCAATCGCTGAGTTGGGGCGCACCGGGCCAACCACTGACGACCCCGCTGAGTCTTGAGTTCGACAGTGGCAGCCTGACCGCGATCATCGGTGCCAATGGCTGTGGCAAGAGCAGCCTGCTGAAAGTCATCGCCGGATTGCAGAAACCTTTGGCAGGTAACGTTGCCCTCAGTGTTCCACGTCAAAGCGGGTTGTCATTTCTGCCTCAGCAACAGCATCTCGACCGACAATTCCCCATCAGCCTGGAAGAGTTGATCAGCGCCGGTTTCTGGGGCCGACGGCTTTCAACACAATTGCGCGCACAACGTCTGAAAGACGCTCTGGAAAACTGGCATCTCAGCGGACTCGAGCAGCGTCCCCTCATGGCCCTGTCCGGCGGAGAACTGCAACGTGCCCTTCTCGCCCGACTGAGTCTGACCGACGCTGCGGTGCTGTTGCTCGACGAACCCCACGCCGCACTCGATGAGCTCGGCCAACAACTGCTCTGGCAGCACATCCATACCTGGCATCGCGAAGGTCGAACACTGGTCGTCGTGTGCCACGACCTCGCCGCCGTACGCCAGCACATCCCGCAAACTTTGCTGATCAAAAACCGCGAATGCGTGTTCGGAGCCAGCAACGAATTGATCCGGCAAACCCCTCACACGCAGGTGGCCTGATGCTCGCCGTCGCTCATTTCTGGCAGCCGTTCAACGAATTTGTATTCATGCGCCGCGCCCTGCTCGGCGGCTTGGTATTGGCGTGCAGCACTGCGCCGCTCGGCGTGTTTTTGATTCTGCGACGGATGAGCCTGATCGGTGACGCTGTTGCCCACGGCATCCTCCCCGGCGCTGCATTGGGTTTCTGGTTCGCCGGACTGAGTCTGCCTGCACTGACGCTCGGTGGTCTTGGCGCAGGCCTGAGCATGGCCGGCCTCGCCGCCTGGATCACCCGTCGCACGGGCCTGCGTGAAGACGCCAGCCTCGCCGCGATCTATCCCATTTCCCTCGCCAGCGGCGTACTGATTCTCGGCATCGCCGGCAAACGCCTCGATCTGTTGCACCTGCTGTTCGGCTCAGCACTGGCCGTCGACGGGCCGACCCTCAACGGCATGTTATGCGTCTCGGCATTCAGCCTGATCGCCATGGCGCTGATCTACAAACCGCTGTTGCTCGACACCCTCGACCCACTGTTCTTGAGAACGGTCAGCCGCCTCGGTCCACTCGCTCACGGCGTGTTCCTGACCCTCGTAGTGCTCAATCTGGTGATCGGTTTCCAGGCCATCGGCGCACTGATGGTGGTTGGACTGATGATGCTTCCCGCCGCCGCTTCGCGATTCTGGAGCCGCCGACTGCCGATCCTGATCGTTATCGCAGCGGTCATCGGGTGTCTCTCGGTCTGGATCGGCTTGCTGTTGTCGTTCTACTACTCGCTGCCAAGCGGCCCGGCCATCGTGCTGGTCGCAGGCCTTGGCTATCTGTTGTCCGTGGTGTTCGGGCCGGTACACGGTCTGTTACGCCGCCCACCGTTGCTCACATCCCAATGAGGTGTTTCCCGATGCGCGCTCTACTCGTGCTGTTCAGCCTGATGCTGTCGATGTCCTTGTCGGCGGCGGAAAAAATACCGGTGGTCACCAGCTTCAGCATTCTCGCCGACATGGTTCATCAGGTCGGCGGCGAGCATATCCAGATCACCAACATGGTCGGTCCGGACGCCGACGCACACACTTACGAACCGACGCCAGACGATGCCAAAGCCCTGCTCAAGGCAAAACTGGTCATCAAGAATGGCCTGGGATTCGAACCCTGGCTGGATCGACTGGTCACCAGCACCGACACCAAAGCCACCGTCATCAGTGCCAGCCACGGCGTGATTCCACGCTCACTGGATGAAGACGGCGAGACCGTTCCCGACCCGCATGCCTGGCACAACCTGGCGAACGCCGAGTTGTACGTTGCCAATATCACCAACGCACTGATCGCTGCGGATCCGGCGAACAAAGCCGACTACGAACGCAACAGTAAAACCTACCTGAAGCAGATCTACGCGCTGCTGGCTGAAGCCAAGGTCAAACTCGGTTCGCTGCCGCCGGGCAATCGCAAGATCGTCACCAGCCACGACGCCTTCGGGTATCTCGGTCAGGCGTACGGCATCGATTTCATGGCGCCACAAGGTTTGTCCACGGAGCGTGAACCCTCGGCCGCCGAAGTCGCCGCGCTGATCACCCAGATTCGCCAGGCCAAAGTCAAAGCGGTGTTCATGGAAAACATCAAGGACGCACGCTTGCTCAAACAGATCGCCGACGAAAGCGGCGCGCACATCGGTGGCACGTTGTACTCCGACGCCCTCGCCGCGAAGGGTCCGGCAAGTACCTTCACCGGTCTGTTCGAATACAACCTCAACACTCTTTACGACGCGCTGGGCCGACCATGATCCGCAAGAATCCATCCGGTGATTTACCGCAAATTGCTGAGTCAGCCTACGTCGATAAAACCGCGATCATCTGCGGCAAAGTGGTGATCGGCGAAAACGTCTTTGTCGGCCCGTATGCGGTGATCCGCGCCGACGAAGTGGACGCCTCGGGCGAGATGGAGCCGATCACCATCGGCGCCAATTCAAATATTCAGGATGGCGTAGTGATCCACTCCAAATCCGGCGCGGCAGTCACCATCGGCGAGTTCAGTTCCATCGCCCACCGTTCAATCGTGCATGGCCCCTGCGTGGTTGGCGATCGGGTGTTTATCGGTTTCAACAGCGTCCTGTTCAACTGTGTCGTCGGTAACGGCTGCGTGGTGCGGCACAACTCGGTGGTCGACGGCCGCGATTTACCCGAGGCGTTCTACGTGCCCTCCACCACCCGCATCGGACCGAACACCGACCTCTCGCAATTTCCGCCGGTGAGCGTCAGTGCCTCGGAGTTTTCCGAAGACGTGGCGCGCACCAACGTCGATCTGGTGCGCGGCTACAAAGCCTTGCAGAACGAGTTTTGAACCATGAGCAGCGTGCTGATTCGCAACGCCAGACTGGTTAACGAGGGTCGCGAGTTCGAAGGTGAGGTGTTGGTCAGCAACGGGCGAATCGTCAAGATCGCCCGTAGCATCGACGGCGAAAACGCGGCGGTAGAAATCGACGCCAATGGCCAATGGCTGCTGCCGGGCATGATCGATGACCAGGTACATTTCCGCGAACCGGGTGCGCCGGCCAAGGGCAGCATACATACCGAGTCGCGTGCGGCCGTCGCCGGCGGTATCACCAGTTTCATGGACATGCCCAATACAAACCCGGCCACCCTCACCCTCGAAGCACTGGCGGATAAAAAACGTCGAGCAGCGATCAGTTCGGTGGCCAATTATGGCTTTCACTTTGGCGTGAGCCGGGACAATCTAGATATGGTTGCGGCGCTCAATCCCTGCGAAGTGGCTGGGGTGAAAGTGTTCATGGGCGCGTCCACCGGCAACATGTTGGTGGATGATCCACAGATTCTTGAGCGGCTGTTCTCAGAGGTGCCGACAATTCTGTTGGCGCACTGCGAACACACGCCGAGTATCGACGCCAACGCAGCCAACTTGCATGAACTGTTCGGCGAGCGAATTCCACCCGGCGCTCACCCACTGATCCGCAATACCGAGGCGTGCTATCGCTCTTCTTCATTGGCGGTGGAACTAGCGAAACGTCACGGCACGCGGCTCCACGTTTTACACCTGACCACGGCCCAAGAATTGGCGTTGTTCGAGGACAAACCGCTGGCACAAAAGCGCATCACGGCAGAAGTCTGTCTGCATCATTTGTTGTTCGACGATCGCGATTACCCAAGCCTTGGGAACTTGATCAAGTGCAACCCGGCAATCAAGACTCAGGCTGATCGCGATGCCTTGCGCGCGGCCCTGAACAACAATCTACTGGATGTGATCGGCAGTGACCATGCGCCACATACCTGGGAAGAAAAGCAGCGAGCTTATGCGCAGGCGCCTTCTGGATTACCGCTGGTACAGCATGCGTTGCCAGCGTTAATGGAGTTGGTGGCGGATGAGGTTTTGCCAATAACCACACTGGTGGCGAAAACCAGCCATCGCGTCGCGGATCTGTTTGCGATTCCGGATCGTGGGTATTTGCGTGAGGGGTATTGGGCGGATCTGGTGCTGGTTGAACGGCAAACGCTGGAGGTCGATCGGCAACCGATCCTGTCGCAGTGCGGATGGACACCGTTCGCCGGGCGCAGCTTTCGGCATCGGGTGAATGCGACGATTGTTTCGGGGCAGATTGCCTGGCGGGAGGGTCGAGTGAACGAGGGATGTCGGGGGTTGGCGCTACGATTTATGCGCTGATTCAAAAAACCCAGTAGGAGCTGACGAGTGAAACGAGGCTGCGATCTTTTGATCTTGTTTTTTACAATGAAGATCAAAAGATCGCAGCGTGCCGCAGCTCCTACAGGAGATACATTTAGGCGCGGGGTTTCACAGCGCCGCAATCCTGGCCTAACCAAACCGCGCGAGTCTCGAGACTGCCCTTCTGGTTGATCCCGATCGCGTTGAACGTGCCGTTGGCCACGGTGGTGAACTCACGATCACTGAGGAACGTCGCCACCCCGGTGCCCTGCGCTTTCGGGCAACTGAAACGGAATTTCCATTGGTTGCCGCTGCGCTCGGTGATCTGCTGTTTGCAACCCGATTGCGGATCGGCCAGCGGAATATCGTTGGTCGCCACTTGCTGCGGCGTCAGACACGCGCGAATACCCTTGCCGCCGATATTGATCCCGTTCTTCTCCAGCGCTGCACGCTGTTGCGGGGTCATCTGGCCTTGCAGCTGGCCAAGGATCGATTGCACATCCATTGGCTGATCATCGACCTTGACGTTGCTCGATGTCATTTCCCACAGACCCGGCTGCAGCATCTGCGCCTGCGCAACCACCGGCAATGCCAAACCCAGGCCCAGCGCCAAACCCAGCAGACGAACGTTCATCGAAAAACTCCTGATCAGTAGTGGCCGTTAGACGTCGGCCGATTGCTTCGGTTCATGCCCCAATTAAATAGCGACATTCGCGGCAGAACATGGTCTGTTAAGCATTGAATCTTCCGGAGCAAGGCTGCCCCATGGATTATTTTGGACCGCACATTTTCGGTTATCTGATCGCCCTGATACACACCCTCGGCATGATCGCCGCCATCCATGCGGTGCTCACCGTGCGCACGGCCCAAGGCTCGATCGCCTGGGCATTGTCGCTGATCTTCATTCCCTACCTCACGCTTATTCCGTACCTGGTGTTCGGCCGCAGCACCTTTGATGGATACATCAAGGCGCGGCGTCAGGCGAATGAACAAATGCGTCAGGCCATCTCCGAATTGAACTGGCGTCCGTGGGTGGAAGAGGCACTGACTGCGCGCGCCTCGAATGCCTACGCCTCGTTACGCGCCATGCCCAAACTCGGTCGCATGCCGTGCCTGGCGAACAATCAAGTGCAACTGTTGATAAACGGTGCGGCCACTTTCGACGCGATCTTCCAGGCGATCGATCAAGCGAAAGAAGCGGTGCTGATCCAGTTTTTCATCATTCACGATGATCGGCTCGGCCAGCGCCTGCGCGATCTGTTACTGAGGAAAGCCGCCGAAGGCGTGTCTATTCACCTGCTCTACGACGGCATCGGCAGCCACGCCCTGCCCCACAGTTATGTGCAGGCATTGCGCGATGGCGGCGTCGAGGTCAAAGCATTCGCCACACGCAGCGGCTGGCTCAATCGCTTTCAGGTCAACTTCCGTAACCATCGCAAGATCGTCGTGGTCGATGGCGTGGTCGGCTTTGTCGGCGGACATAACGTCGGCGATGAATACATGGGCGAAAAACCGCCACTGGCACCTTGGCGCGATACCCATGTGAAGGTACAGGGCCCGGTCGTCGCGTGTATGCAGGAATCCTTTGCCGAAGACTGGTTCTGGGCCGCGCGCACCCTGCCGCCACTGATCCTGCCCGATGAATACCCGGATGACGGCGTGCTCTGCCAATTGCTCGCCAGCGGCCCGGCGGATGCCTACGAAACCTGCTCGCTGTTTTTTGTGGAAGCGATTCACGCGGCGACGGAGCGGGTATGGATCACCAGCCCGTATTTCATTCCCGACGAGGCAGTGTTTGCCGCATTGCGCCTGGCCGTGTTGCGTGGAGTGGATGTGCGTTTACTGCTGCCGTCGCGTCCAGATCACCGCATCGTCTACGCCGCTTCCAGCCTTTACGCATTTGAAGCCGTGCGCGCTGGTGTGCGGGTTTTCCGCTACGAACCCGGTTTCCTGCATCAGAAAGTGGTGTTGATCGACAGCGAGATCAGCGCCATCGGCAGCGCCAATCTGGACAACCGCTCATTCCGGCTGAATTTCGAAGTGATGCTGTTGACCGTCGACAGTGACTTCGCCGCCAGTGTGGAAAACATGCTCAAAGAGGATTTCGAACAAGCCTACGAAATTGCCAAAGAAGAAAGCCGGGAGATCCACCGCCTGCAACAGGTCGGCATGCGGATCGCCCGGCTGATTTCGCCGATTCTCTAAAAACCCTTCACCCTGACCATCGGCCAAGGGAGAGAGGATTATTCAGTGTTAAGGGTTATAGATGTCGTCGCGAGTCCACGGCAATTCATGGCTGCCATCCGGGTGGGCCTTTACTGCGAGGATCTGGTGCAGATTGATCCAGCCACGCGCGAACGCATAGGCGCAGCCGGCCAGGTACAAACGCCAGATGCGCAGCGCTTGATCCGGAACCAGTTTGCCAGCGGCTTCGAGATTGTCCTCCAGCCGCTCGCTCCAGTGATCCAGCGTGCGCGCGTAATGCAGGCGCAGACTTTCGACGTCGACAATCTCAAGGCCCGCTTCGCTGATCTCGGCCGAGATCATCGCCAGGTGCGGTAACTCACCGTTGGGGAATACGTATTTCTCGATGAATTCCCCGGCACCACGCCCCACCGGACGACCATCAGTGTGTTTGGCGGTGATGCCATGGTTCATCACCAGACCGCCCTCCTTGACCGCGCCGAACAGGGTTTTGCAGTACTCGGCGAGATTGGCGTGGCCGACGTGTTCGAACATGCCGACGCTGACGACCTTGTCGAAACGCCCATCCTGGGGCAAATCACGGTAGTCGAGCAACTGCAGTTCGATCTGGTCTTCCAGGCCTTCGGCTTCAACCCGCTCGCGTGCCAGTTCAAGCTGTTCCTTGCTCAGGGTGATGCCGAAGACCTTGGCGCCGAACTCTCGAGCGGCATACCGTGCCAGCCCACCCCAACCGCACCCGACATCCAGCAGATAGTCACCCGGCTGCAAACGCAGCTTGCGGCACAGATGACGGAATTTGGCTTGTTGCGCTTGCTCAAGCGTTTCGCTGCCCGTTTCGAAATACGCGCAGGAATACGCCATGTCGCTGTCCAGCCAGAGCTGGTAGAACGCATTGGACAGGTCGTAATGATAGGAGATGGCTTTGGCGTCGGTTTCCTTGTCGTGCACCGAACGCACGGGGTTACTGTCTTCATCTTCACCGAGCAAAGCATTGCTCAATTCGTCGCAGACCCGGATGACTTCGCTGATCGAGCCCTCCAGTTCGAGTTTGCCTTCAACGAATGCCGCTCCGAGCGCATCAAGGCTAGGATGGGTGAACTGAGTGACCATCTGCGGGTCCTTGACCACGATGGTAACGCTGGGCGCCGGCCCCAGATTGAACTCATGGCCGTCCCAGAGCCGCAGTCGAAGCGGTAGCTGCAGATTCTGTAAGGCCGGTGGAAGTTGCGCGAGCATGGAAAATCCCCCTTGTTTCAGACGTCTGATCTGAGGGTAGACCATCCTTGAAAAATAGCAGGCTATCGATTTGATAGCCGCCGACTATGAACCTGGAAGGCTGTTTGATCCGTTTTCAACGCGCCTGATCTGAGGACATACAGCCCGGCGCGCAGTTCAAAAAACGATCAATTCTGCTCTTTGATCTTTAGCAGAGGCTCCTGAAAACGCAACAGACGACCGGCGTTACCCAGCACCAGCAACGTGCTGAGGTTGTGCAGTAGCGCGGCGATCATGGCCCCGGCAGCGCCGAGCCAACCGAAGGCAGCGAACACGACGATGGCCAGCGTCCAGCCCAGCCCGATGATCACGTTGACCTGCAACGTCCTGCGGCACTGACGACTGAGTCGTACGCAGGTGCCGAGCCGACGCAGATCGCTGCCAATCAAGACGATGTCCGCCGAGGCCAGCGCGATATCCGCCCCTCCTGCGCCCATCGCTACACCGACCACGCCCGCCTTGAGCGCGAGCGAATCGTTGATGCCGTCACCGACCACCATCGGCCGGAAGCCATTGTCGATTTCCTTGAGTACGCGATTGAGTTTGTCTTCGGGCAAGGCTTGGGCCTGGACTTCGTGCAAACCGACATCACGCGCCAGGGTCTGGGCCACGCTCTGACGATCCCCCGTCAGCAGCAGTTGCCGACCAAGGCCCAGTTCACGCAATTCGCCGAGGGCAAAGCGGGCTTCCGGCTTAACCGTGTCGGCCAGCAATAACCAGGCGAGGAATTCACCGTTCAGGGCCAGTCCGGCGATCGGTCCATCGTGCTCAGGGACCGATGTGGTTGCGATCCCCAACTGCGCGAACAACTCCGGTCGACCGAGTGCCGCTTCGCCCTGCTCCGTCATGGCCACCACGCCGAGGCCTTGGCGTTCGTGGATATCGCTCAGCGGTAAACATTCTTCCTGACCGACCAACCCCGCAAGCGCACGACTGACCGGGTGACTGCTTGCCGCGCCGAGGCTGGCGGCGAGCGCCATGACCGTGGAGGACTCTGTGCACGGGCTGTTGATCGACTGCAAGCGGAGGGTGCCGTAAGTCAGGGTTCCAGTCTTGTCGACGACCAGTGAGGTGAGGTCGGCCAGCTCTTCAAGGAACGCCGAACTGCGGATCAGAATGCCGTGACGTGCCGCTACCGCGACACCGGCAATCGCCGTGGCCGGAGCCGACAGCACCAACGCGCACGGACAGGCTGCGACCAACACGGCGAGCATCGCTTGGGCGTCGTGGGTGATAAACCAGGTCACCGCCGCCAGCAGCAACACCAGTACCATGTAGCTGCCGGCGTAA
The DNA here is from genome assembly GCF_054070155.1 of Pseudomonas sp. SDT291_1_S447. Classification (NCBI taxonomy): domain Bacteria; kingdom Pseudomonadati; phylum Pseudomonadota; class Gammaproteobacteria; order Pseudomonadales; family Pseudomonadaceae; genus Pseudomonas; species Pseudomonas sp. SDT291_1_S447. Next base: position 7,688 of record NZ_JBSVXS010000083.1, on the reverse strand, counting down.
CGTTCGAGCAAGCGAGTGATTGGCGGTTTCGAGCGCTCGGCGTTCTGCATCAACGCAATGACCTTGCCCAACGTCGACTCGCCGCCGGTGCGCGTTACTTCAATCCGCAACAAACCGTCGAGGTTGATCGCCCCGCCGAACACCGACAGGCCGACACCCGCCTCGACCGGTACCGATTCACCGGTAATCGAAGCGGTGTCGAGACTGGCCTGACCGGACAACACTCGACCATCGGCGGGAACCCGATCACCGGCGCGCACTTCAACGGTGTCGCCTGCCTTCAACGTGCCGTTGTCCACTTCGATGATCGAGCCATCTGCTTGAACCTTGCGCGCATGGCTGCGGGTCAGTTGACCGAGGGCGTGGATCGCTTCCTGCGAACCAATGACACTGCGCTCTTCCAACACATGACCAAAGATCATGATGATCGGCAGCAACGCCGCCGTCAGCAGATCACCGGTCGCCCAGGCGCCGAGCATCGCCAGGGCGATCAATTGATCGGTGATGCCGTGCAGGCTCGGATAGCGCAGGCTGAACCACGCCGAACGCATCACCGGCACGCCCACCAATAAAGATGCAAACCCAAGCAGCAACTGACTGACACCGGTTTGCTCGGGCATCTGCCAGCGCCAGATCAGACCCAGACCCAACAGGCCCAGCGCAAACATGGCCAAGGTGAGTTGTCGTGCAGCGCGGCGTTGTTCGGCCGAAGACAAAAGGCTCGGTGCGGCGGTCGTCGCAGTCATTTACTGGCTCCCTGAATGATCAAGCGGGAATCGTCTTTCGGGTCGACCGTGGTCACCGATCCGGCCTGGCCGAGAATCTTCGGCATGCGCTCGCGGTACAGGCGCAGGAGCATTTGCGGATCGGTAGTTTTGGCCAGACTCGACACTGTGGCTGTGTCAGCAGAGGCTTTGGCCAAACGCTCACCGGCCTGCGCATGGGCGATTTGTAGCGTGCGATCGGCTTGTTCGTTGGCGCTCTGGGTGAGTTTCTCGGCGTCGGTACGTGCATTGGCCACGGCTTTGTCGGCCTGCTGGCTGGCGGTCAGCACCGCGTTGAAAGCACTGACCGCCGGATCGGGCAGACTCGATTGCACATCGACCCGCGCCACTTCAATGCCGATGCCCTGCCCGCTCGCTTTCAACTCGGCCAAGCGTTTGTTGATACCTTGCACCAGATCACCGCGCAGTTTTTCCCGACGTTCCGCGGCTTGATTGTCGGCACCGATCAACTCCGGCCGAGCGACCAGAATGGTGTCCAAATCTCGTGCGGCCGTGAGCGCCACCGCGCTGCGTGTCACCAAGCGATCCAGTGCCGGCAAGACATGCTCGCCCTGCAACACGAAGTCGTAAGGGTCAGTGACTTTGTAGAACACCCGCACATCGAGTTGCACTACGCCGGCATCACCGGTCAATAAATAACCAGATCCCGCCAGCGCATCGCTTAACGGTACGGCGAAAGACGCGACACGATCAGCCTTTAGTGCTTCATCGCTGCGCAACAGGTTTTCCACTCGACGTTCAATGATCCGATCCGCTGCCGGTAGCAAAATCACCTGTTCGAACGGCTGTGGCCAGGCCAATAACAGACCGGCATTGTGGATGCGATCAAGTGCGCCGAAATGCAAAACCACCGCACGACTCTGCGGATCGATCTGCCGCACATTAGAAAATGCCCACGCCAGCGCGGCCAATATTGTCACCGCATACAGGGCGAAAAACGCCAAACGCCCTGCCTGAATCCACGGACTATTCAGCGCATGTGTTCCACGTGGAACTTCGTCATTCATGGCTGCGATCCGGTTTTGCTGTCGAGTGTCGGCGGGCCGTCGACCAATACACGGAAGGGCGCGGCGTCGGTGCGCAGAATCAGTTTGGTGTCCGGCGTAACGATGGTGCCGAGGGTATCCAGCGAGCGCAGCAAATTGTAGAGCTGTGGTGAACTGGCGTAAGCGCGACCATAAATCTGCGCCGCTTCGACGCGAGACTGCGCTTCGATTTCTGCTGCCTTTACCGTGGCATCCGCTTGAACAATCCGCGCATCGCGTTCGGCAGCGGAACGGATTTGCGCGGCTTCACGTTTGCCGATCGCCGTGCGTTCAGTGGCGATGGTTTCCCGCTCGGCGCGCATGCGATCGACGGTGGCGGTAAGTGTCACCGACGGCAAGGTCAAACGTTCAATGCCGACTTGCACCACCCGCACGCCATAGGTCGCGAGCAATTGCTGATCGATCTGCTCGCGCAACTGCGCTTCAAAATCGGCGATACGTACCTGACTGGCATCGGTGTTCACCAGACTCGCCAGATCAAAACTGCTGGCGGTGGTTTCCAGGGCCGAGCCGACGAAGGTGCGAATCTGCCGCGCTGCTTCATCCGGTTGGTTCTGCACCGCACGCATAAAGCGCTGCACATTGTCCGGATCACCCTGTACCTGCCACGCCACATAGGCCTGAACGATGATGCGCAAACCGTCGCGCGTGCCGACATCCTGCAAGCCACTGGAGGTCGTCCGCAAACGTAAGTCCACCGGAATCGCCGCCTCGAACGGCGCCGGCCAGCGCCAGCTCAAACCCGGGTCGAGCAGCACCCGCGATGGATTTCCGAAACGGGTAATGACCGTGGCTTCGCCGGAGCGCACTTGCACCAGGCTCGCCGCCGCAATGGCAAACGCCCCCACCAAGGCTGCCCAGCCCATCCGGCGCCACGGAAAAGGCCCGGCCTCTTCCGGCGCACCGTGGTGGTGATGGCCATGATGATGGTGATGCCCGCCGTGACCGTGATCGTGGCCGCTGTGGTCATGATGATCGTGTGTGTGCGACTGGCTCAATGGGCGACTCCTGGTTGAGCGGTGGTGCGCGCGGGCGTCGGGTCAGCCGGCAGCGAGAACGTACGCAGGTCGATGGTCGGGGCATTGCCGCTTCCACCCAGACGATGATCGAGTATCAGTAATTTGGCTTTGCTCAGGCCTTGGCTGAGCTGGCCGAGGTATTGCTCGAGCACAAAGGCCTGACCAGCGCTGGCTAAGGCTTTTTGCTCGGCACGGAATCTCAGATCCGCCGCCTGCGCCGTAGCGCTGGTTTCCCGCGCATTGGCGCTGGCCTGGTCGCGAGCAAGACTGGCCTGCAGCTGCGCCTGATTGCTCGCTTCCGCCGCCGCGCCTCGCTCACGGGAGATCAAAGCCTGCGCACCAATCTGCGCCGCTTGCACGCTGTGATAGGCATTGGCGGCACCGGCCGGCGGGTGAATGGCTTCAACGACCGTGGCGAGAATTTCCACACCGCTGTCGAGTTTTTGCAGATCGCTTTGCACCGCGCGACCGATCTCCTCGCCCAACCCGACACGGTCTTGACCGAGCAAACCGTCGAGCGTGCGTGAAGCAAAGTCGTGCACCAGAATCCGGCTGGCGGTGCTGCGGAGCAGCGTCGGCACATCGGCACTGTTGTAGGTCGCGGCCAGCGCAGCCTGATCAGTCAGGCCAATGCGATAGACGAAGCGCACGTCCATGTTGACGATCTGAAAGCTCTGTTGCTCGCCACGGCTGCTGGCGATGACTTGCGACTTGTCGTTGACATGACTGGCGTCCCACAAACGGTTGGCGGTTATGGGCGCCGGCCCTTCCGCTGGATCGGCTTGCAGCGGTGCAGGGTTCTCGCCGACGCTGGTGGCCAATTCATGGACCACGCCGTTTTCAACGATCAACACCCGCCCCAGCGGCCACGGTAGACCCGTGTGCAATCCCGGGCCGAACACCTGCACCGGTTTGCCGAAACGTTCATAAATACCACGACCCTGTAACGGGATTTCATGGATTCCAGTGAGTAACCAACCCACCGCTGCAACCAATGCCAGCACCGGCAGAAACGCCCGGCGCATGTAACTGAATGCCCAGATCTGGCGCAGATCGATGCCGAAGCGGTTGTGCAATTCATGCTGCAAGGCAAGTAACGGCTGCGGAGGCCAACGCAGCATGTCGGCGACAAAACTGCGCGCCAGCAACGTCGGTTCAAACCGCTCACGGCGAGGGCTGAATACCGAGAGAACAGCGCGCAATAGCAACTCGATCGCGACCAGTCCCGGCAAGATGCCGATCAACACGGCAACGCGCGCCGGCCACACGACATTCTCGCCGGCAAACAACAAACACAACGCGCCCAGCACCAGACTGATGATCGCCACGCGCGTCAGTTGTGCCAATGCCCCTGCTTCGGGCCATTGCGCTGGATGTTCCTGGGCCAGTTGCCGCTCCAACACCAGCAAACCGAACGCCAGCATTAGCGCCAACGCAGCCCCCACCGTGGCAGATAACCCCATGGCAGCGGCCGGCAACGCGAGGTTCCACACTGAATCGATGCTCAGCACCACCAGCAGCGCCCAGCCCGCCAGCCACAGCGTCGCCGCACCGATCTGGTTGAGCAGATGCAGACTGCCTTGGCTCAAGCGCTCCAACAGCCGCTCGTACCAGCCCTGCGGTTCGGATTGTTCCTCCTCAGCAAGCGGCGCCAGCACAACAGCAGGATTGATCACCTGCGCGCGCCATTGCGTCACCCACCACGCCGATTGCAGCCCTGCGACCAGCACCAGCAACGCTGCACTCTGATTGACCAGCAGCGGCAGCCACAAGGACTGCGGGGAGAACAGCCCGACAAAAAACGCCAGCACCCACCCTGCCCCGGCCAATCCGCCGAGACCGATCGCCCAGCGTCGCAGGCGTCGGCTTTGCACGGCTGCCTGCTGAAAGCGCGGCAGTCCGGTCACTTGCGTGCCTTCTTCGTCCAGATCGACTTGCATATCACCCCAAATTCATTGGCTCACACCTGTATATCGTTACGATATAACGAAATAGGTGAAATATTCGTACACAATTACGCTTATTCAAAGATGCCCAACCTGTCGCTTCCCTGAAGCCTTGACCGAAATGTGGGGAAACGCACATATTACGTTCGTAATTTTCATCCGGAACTACTTTTAGCGATCCGCATCCATCAAACAGGAGCAAGCGCATGAGCAACTATGACGTGGTGATTCTGGGCGGCGGCCCCGGTGGCTACAACGCAGCAATCCGCGCCGGCCAGCTGGGTCTCAAGGCCGCTTGCGTGGAAGGCCGGGCAACGCTCGGCGGCACCTGCCTGAACGTCGGTTGCATGCCGTCAAAAGCGCTGTTGCATGCCTCGGAACTGTACGACGCGGCGATGGGCGCGGAATTCGCCAACCTCGGTATAGAGGTCAAACCGACCCTGAACCTCGCGCAAATGATGAAGCAGAAAGACGAGAGCGTGGCCGGCCTGACCAAAGGCATCGAGTTTCTCTTTCGCAAGAACAAGGTCGACTGGATCAAGGGCTGGGGCCACATCGACGGCCCCGGCAAGGTCACAGTGACCGACGATCAGGGCGGCAAAGTCGAGCTGACCGCCAAGGACATCATCATCGCCACCGGTTCCGAGCCCACTCCCCTGCCCGGCGTCGAGATCGACAACCAGCGCATTCTTGATTCAACCGGTGCGCTGTCCCTCAGCGAAGTGCCCAAGCACCTGGTGGTGATCGGTGCCGGGGTGATTGGCCTGGAACTGGGCTCGGTATGGCGGCGTCTGGGCGCGCAGGTCACCGTGGTCGAATACCTTGACCGCATCTGTCCGGGTGTTGATGGCGAGGCCGGTAAAACCCTGCAACGCTCGCTGAGCAAACAGGGCATCGCTTTCAAACTGAGTTCGAAAGTCACCAGCGCCACATCTTCCGCCAACGGCGTACAACTCAGCGTCGAGCCTGCCGCTGGTGGCACTGCCGAGTTGCTTGAAGCCGATTACGTATTGGTCGCTATCGGTCGCCGCCCTTACACAAAAGACCTCGGTCTGGAGAACGTCGGCCTGAGTACCGACAAACGCGGCATGCTCGCCAACAAACAACACCGCACCGAAGCCACCGGCGTCTGGGTGATCGGCGACGTGACCTCCGGGCCGATGCTCGCGCACAAGGCTGAAGACGAAGCGATGGCCTGCGTCGAGCAGATCCACGGCAAGGCTGGCGAGGTCAATTACGACCTGATCCCCAACGTGATCTACACCCGACCGGAACTGGCCAGCGTCGGCAAGACTGAAGAACAGCTCAAGGCTGAAGGCCGTGCCTACAAGGTCGGCAAGTTTCCGTTCACCGCCAACAGCCGGGCGAAGATCAACCATGAGACCGAGGGCTTTGCCAAAGTCCTCGCCGATGAGCGCACCGATGAAGTACTCGGCGTACACCTGGTCGGCCCGAGCGTGAGTGAAATGATTGGCGAGTTTTGTGTGGCGATGGAGTTCAGTGCTTCGGCTGAGGACATTGCTTTGACTTGCCATCCGCATCCAACAAGATCAGAGGCGTTGCGCCAGGCGGCGATGAATGTCGAGGGGATGGCGACGCAGATGTAGGCAGGAAATACATCAGGTGACTGGACGTCCGCTATCGCGAGCAGGCTCACTCCTACAGTTGACCGAGTTCTTCAGAAACACCGCGATCAATGTAGGAGTGAGCCTGCTCGCGATTGGGGACACCTCGGTCTCAGGCAGGAAGATGCCCCAGCGGCAACGCCCCCGGCGTCTTCACCGTATGAATCGCAAAGTTGCTGCGAATATCGCTCACCCCCGGCAGTTTCAACAGGCAGCCGCTGAGAAAACGGTCATACGCACGCAAATCCGGCACCACCACTTGCAACAGAAAATCCGACTCGCCCGAAACCAGAAACGCTGAAATCACCTCCGGCAGCGCCGTCACCGCAGTGTAAAACGCCTCGGCCTGTGCATCGTTGTGGCGCTCGACCTTGACCCCGACAAACACCGTCAGCCCCAGGCCGACTTCATCGCGATCGAGATTGGCCTGATAACCGCGAATCACCCCGGCCTCCTCGAGCATCCGCACCCGGCGCAGACACGGTGAGGCCGACAAGCCGATTTCGTCCGCCAGCTCGACATTGCTCAGGCGTCCATTGCGTTGCAGGGCCGCGAGAATCTTGCGATCAAAGGCGTCGAGTTTCATGTTTGGCAGATCCCGCTAGCTGTTACGTCGAAAGCCAGCAGGTTATGCCAAAACAGCAGGCTTTTGAAGTGGACTACGCAAGCACCTGCTCCACCTTTCGGCCCTAGACTTGGCGCACCGAATCGACAACGAAAGGGGTGTAGCGTGGCGAGTCTCTGGCTGTTTTTCCTGGCATTGGCCGTGGTCTATCTGTTGCCCGGCCCGGACATGATTCTGCTGCTGCAAACTGGCGCTCGGCAGGGACGCGGCGCGGCACTGGCCACCGCTGTCGGTCTGGGCATCGCGCGTGGTTGTCACGTGGCCTTAGCGGCGCTGGGGCTGGCGGCACTGTTCAAAGCCGCGCCGTGGACGTTCGAGGTGGTGCGATTGGCTGGGGCGGCGTATCTGCTGTGGATCGGAATTCAATGCCTGCGCAGCACCCTGCTGCCGAACCTGAATGCTGGCGAGCCTGGCGTTTCCCACGGGCAATGGCGCGAAGCCGTCCGACGCGGCTTGCTGACTAATCTGCTCAATCCCAAAGCGTTGTTGTTCTGTTCGGTGTTGCTGCCGCAATTCATCGTCAATGATGGTGCGCCGGTGCTAAGTCAGTTTGCCGTGCTTGGCACGCTGCTGGTCGGCGTCGGCCTGCTGTTCGACAGCGCTTACGCGCTGACCGGCGCCGCGCTGGGCCGTTGGCTGCAA
>NZ_JBSVXS010000082.1:0-24632 GCF_054070155.1 Pseudomonas sp. SDT291_1_S447 | reverse complement strand
TACATTTGGAATGCGATCCTTGTAGGAGCTGCCGAAGGCTGCGATCTTTTTAAAGGCTCAACGAGCCTTGGGGGTGGCGACTTTATCGCGCAGGTAAACCGGTTGCGCGTCATCCGCCGGGATCGACTCGCCGCGTTCCCAGGCAAAACGCGCCAGCGTCAGCAGGTCTTCGGCGTGGGGCAACATGCCTGCGTCGGATCCCGTCAGATTGACCGCGATACGCTCGCCATAACCCCAACCGGTGCCGGCACCGAACCAGTCACCACTGGCATCGGCCGGCAGCGCTGCGACTTCCGGCGGCAACACCGCTTCGGCACCGACCAGACGCATCTCCCCCGCCGTCTCGCGGTAGCAGCCCCAATACACTTCATCCATGCGAGCATCGATGGCCGCCGCGACCTGGCTCACGCCATGTTCACGCAACGCACGCTGGGCCAGCACGGCAAGGTTGGACACCGGCAGCACCGGGCGATCCAGCGCGAACGCCAAACCCTGCACCACACCGATGGCAATCCGCACCCCGGTAAACGCACCCGGCCCGCGACCGAATGCGATCGCATCGACCGCTTGCAAAGTGGTGCCGGCGTCGGCCAGCAGTTGCTGGATCATCGGCAGCAGCTTCTGCGCGTGCAGGCGCGGGATCACCTCGTAATGGCTCGTGACCTTGCCGTCATGCAGCAAGGCAACGGAGCAAGCTTCAGTCGCGGTGTCCAGGGCCAGCAAGGTGCTCATCGATGTTTCCAAAACAAGGGTGGGAAAAAGTGCGTCAGTATAAACAACTACGGCCCGCAAGCGGGCCGTGGATGATGCTGCGGTTCAGACTTTTCAGCTCAGCGCGGCCAGCACCTTGGCGGTGATCGCATCAACCGAACCAACGCCCGGGATGTGGCTGTACTTCGGCTTGCCAGCGTTCTTGGCGGACAGGTTCTGATAGAACTCCACCAGCGGCTTGGTCTGCGAGTGGTAGACCGACAGGCGATGACGCACGGTTTCTTCGGTGTCGTCCTTGCGCTGTACCAGCTCTTCGCCGGTGATGTCGTCTTTGCCAGCGATTTTCGGCGGGTTGTAGACGATGTGGTAAACGCGGCCGCTGGCTTCGTGAACACGACGGCCGGCGATGCGTTGAACGATTTCTTCGTCTTCAACAGCGATTTCAACCACTGCATCCAGCTCAACGCCGGCAGTCACCAGGGCTTCAGCCTGCGGAATGGTGCGCGGGAAGCCGTCGAACAGGAAACCATTGGCGCAGTCTGGCTGAGCGATACGGTCCTGAACCAGTGCGATGATCAGGTCATCCGACACCAGGCCGCCGGCATCCATGATGCTCTTGGCTTGCACGCCCAGCGGAGTACCGGCCTTGACCGCTGCACGCAGCATGTCGCCGGTGGAAATTTGTGGAATGCCGAATTTTTCGGTGATGAACTTAGCCTGAGTACCTTTACCGGCCCCGGGAGCTCCCAGCAGAATGACGCGCATTAGATGTGCTCCTCAATTTTTTTATAAAAAGCTTTTACAAAACAAAGGATTCGCCGCTTGGGACGAATCCTGAAAATACGGGTCGTGGCCGCACAAACGGCCAAAGGCTGATCAAGATACACAGCAGGCTGCGCCCACACAAGACGCCAAAAGTCGGAGAAACCGACGCCCCCTGCGACCTTGCGACGCGGTAACCCAAGTCGCAACCCCATCACTAACTGTCGCCTGGCGGCACTTTGTGCCGTCAGGCAAAGCGGCATCCGGTACGTGTTCCGGAAGCCGCGTGCCCAGACAAAAACATTAGCCGGTATTTCGCAAACCGGCGGCAATCCCCGCCACAGACACCAGCAACGCCTGTTCCACCGGGCTGCCCTGCTCGACATCCTGCTGTCGCGAGCGGGCCAGCAACTCGGCCTGCAATAGATGCAGCGGGTCGAGGTAGGTGTTGCGCAGACGGATGAATTCAAGGGTGTCAGGGCTATGTGCCAGCAGTTGCGACTGGCCAGTCAGGCCGAGCACCACGGCGCACGCCTGCGACAATAGGTCGCGTAACTGCGCGCCCAACGGCAGCAAGTCCGGCTCGACGAGACGCTGATCGTAGGACAGCGCGATATCCGCGTCAGCCTTGGCCAGGACCATTTCGAGCATGTCGATACGGGTGCGGAAGAACGGCCACTGTTCGCGCATCTGCCCGAGCAACTCGCCTTCGCCACGCTCCAGCGCTTTGCTCAGCGCCGACTCCCAACCGAGCCATGCCGGCAGCATCAACCGCGTTTGCGTCCAGCCGAAGATCCACGGGATCGCCCGCAGGCTTTCGATACCGCCGGCCCGGCGTTTGGCCGGGCGACTGCCGAGCGGCAAACGGCCCAATTCCTGTTCGGGTGTGGACTGACGGAAGTACTCGACGAATTGCGGATTTTCTCGCACGACCTGGCGATAAGCGCTGACACCGTCAGCCGCCAATTCATCCATCAGATGGCGCCATTCCGGCGTTGGCGGTGGTGGTGGCAGCAATGTCGCTTCAAGCACCGCCGCCAGATACAGATTGAGGTTTTGCTCGGCGATGTCCGGCAAACCGAATTTGAAGCGAATCATTTCGCCCTGCTCGGTGGTGCGGAAACGCCCCGCCACCGATCCCGGCGGCTGCGACAGAATCGCCGCGTGCGCCGGGCCACCGCCACGCCCTACGGTGCCGCCACGACCGTGGAACAACAGCAGTTCGACTTGTTGCTCGCGACAGATTTCGACCAAACGTTCCTGCGCGCGATACTGCGCCCACGCCGCTGCCGTGGTGCCAGCGTCCTTGGCGGAATCGGAGTAGCCGATCATCACTTCCTGTGGGCCTTGCAGCCGTGCGCGGTAGCCCGGCAACAGTAACAGCCGCTCCATCACCGGCCCGGCGTTGTCGAGGTCAGCGAGGGTTTCGAACAGCGGCACCACGCGCATCGGCCGCAGCACGCCGGACTCTTTGAGCAACAGTTGCACGGCGAGCACATCGGAGGCGGCGCCGGCCATGGAAATCACATAGGAACCCAGCGAAGCACCCGGTGCGGCAGCAATTTCCTTACAGGTGTTGAGCACTTCGGCGGTGTCGGCGGACGGTTTGAAATGTGCCGGCAGCAGTGGTCGGCGATTAGTCAGTTCTTGCGTGAGGAAACGGATGCGCTGTTCTTCATCCCAGTCTTCGTAGCGCCCGAGACCAAGATAGTCGGTGATTTCGGTCATCGCCGAACTGTGCCGCGACGAGTCCTGACGCACATCCAGACGCACAAGGAACAGGCCAAACGTCACCGCCCGGCGCAAGCAATCAAGCAACGGGCCGTCAGCAATCACGCCCATGCCGCATTCGTGCAGCGAGTTGAAACACAGCTCCAGCGGATCGAGCAGATCGCGGTTGTTGTGCAGCACATCGGCCTGCGCCGGGGTTGGCGCAGTCAGCGCAGCGTGTGCCCAGTTGCGCGTCGCGCGCAGGCGTTCGCGCAATTGTTTGAGCACCGCGCGATACGGTTCGGCACTGTCGCCAGCCTTGGCCTTCAGGGCATCGCTGGCCTGCTGCATCGACAGTTCGGCAGCGAGATGATCAACATCGCGTAGGTACAAATCGGCGGCCATCCAGCGCGCCAGCAGCAACACTTCGCGGGTCACTGCGGCGGTGACGTTGGGGTTGCCGTCACGGTCGCCACCCATCCACGACGCGAAGCGAATCGGCGCGGCTTCCAGTGGCAGACGCAGGCCCGTCGCTTCATGCAAAGCCTTGTCGGCCTTGCGCATATGGTTGGGGATCGCTTGCCACAGCGAATGTTCGATCACCGCGAAACCCCACTTGGCTTCGTCGACTGGCGTCGGTCGTGTGCGGCGGATTTCTTCGGTGTGCCAGGCTTCGGCGATCAACCGTTGCAGAGTGTTTTGAATCTGTTCGCGTTCGGCGCTGGTCAGGTCGCGATGATCCTGCGCAGCGAGTTGCCCGGCGATCGCGTCGTACTTCTGAATCAGCGTGCGTCGCGCGACTTCGGTCGGGTGCGCGGTCAGCACCAGTTCGATTTCCAGTCGCGCCAGTTGCCGGGCCAGCGACTCGGCGCTGTGGCCTTCGTTGCGCAAACGCGCGAGCAATTCCGGCAGCACGCGGGATTCGAACGGCGCCGGCTGCGACTCTTCGCGCCGATGGATCAACTGATACTGCTCGGCGATGTTCGCCAGATTGAGAAACTGGTTGAACGCCCGCGCCACCGGGAGCAATTCGTCTTCGCTCAATTGATTGAGGCTGGCGCTCAGTTCGGCGTCCATCGAACCCCGCCGATCGGCCTTGGCGCCCTTGCGGATCTGCTCGATCTTGTCGAGGAAGGCCTCGCCGTATTGATCTCGAATGGTGTTGCCCAGCAGCTCTCCGAGCAGGTGAACGTCTTCGCGCAAGCGTGCATCAATATCGGTCATCAGCAATTCCCCAGCAGTAATCCGGACGGCTTAGAAACAAGTGCATGACCTAGAGAGTGCCGCTCTACGACGCTTCTTACAAGCAGCCGACCAAGGGACTTTAAACCTTACTGACAAAAGCTAGTCTTAACAGTAAGCCGTACAACGGCTTGCCGCCGGCGCTGCCGGACACTCACCCAGGCCTGCCATGAGCAGGCGCGAAATGAGGTCATCATGAAAATTCGTGAACTCGCCCAGCATTGGGAAGAAAACGCCAAGGGTCGCCTGACCGACACTGGCTACACGATTCATCTGGACGTTGAAGCCGCTGCGCGTCTGGCAGCGATTGCCGAGATGTACCCCAAACGGCATGCCGAAGAATTGCTCGGCGAACTGATTGGCGCAGCCCTTGAAGAGTTTGAAGCGAGCCTGCCGTATGTGAAGGGTTCGACGGTGGTGGCGACCGATGAGGAAGGTGATCCGTTGTATGAGGATGTTGGGCCTACGCCACGGTTTCTGGCACTGTCGCGCCGGCATTTGCATGACCTCTCGGCTGCTGAAGGCAAGCAAAAACACTGACACAACCTAGATCAAACTGTAGGAGTGAGCCTGCTCGCGATAGCGGTTTTTCATTCAACATTTTTGTTGTCTGATACGACGCCATCGCGAGCAGGCTCACTCCTACAGGGATCGTATTTCAAGCTGAAAATCGATGTGTTTTCGGCGTCTTGAAACCCCGCGCGTACCACTCTCTGCCGCCAAAGTTCCCGCTCTAGAGCCTTGTCCATTCGGTCAAAGTTTTTTTTGGCGATTAGCCATCTTTTCTGAACTTTTGAAAAATCCCGCCGGTCGGAACCTGTAACCACGCCTGGAACGAGCGTTTCAAAAACGCGCTTTCACACGTCGCTTGCGGCTCCTCGACCAGGATGGATTCAGATGTTTTCAGGAGATGCCTAATGGAGTTGAAGACCATGAAAAACCAAACCTCGTTTACCCACCTGCGCGGTCTGAAACTGGCTGCTCTGGCGATCGGCACCAGCTTCGTACTGGCCGGTTGCGCCGGTAACCCACCGACCGAGCAATACGCCGTGACCCAATCGGCCGTGAACAGCGCAGTCAGCGCCGGCGGTACCGAGTTCGCTGCGGTTGAGATGAAGCAGGCGCAGGACAAGCTGAAGCAAGCCGAAATCGCCATGCACGACAAGAAGTATGACGAGGCTCGCACCCTGTCCGAGCAAGCCGAGTGGGACGCTCGCGTCGCCGAACGCAAGGCTCAGGCAGCCAAGGCTGAACAAGCCGTGAAGGATTCCCAGAAAGGTGTTCAGGAACTGCGTCAGGAAAGTCAGCGCACCGTGCAGTAAGCGCGCATCCCGATAGCAACGCTGAAACTTTTATCGATAGAAAGGACGAAAATTATGCGTAAGCAACTGATGATCCCAGCTCTTCTGGCCGCAAGCGTCGCTCTGGCTGCCTGCTCTACCCCGCCTAACCCGAACCTGGAACAGGCGCGCACCAACTACGCCGGCCTGCAAGCCAACCCACAGGCGAGCAAAGTCGCGGCGCTGGAAACCAAAGACGCCAGCGATTACCTGGACAAGGCCGACAAGGCTTATCTGGACAAGCAAGACGCCGCCAAGGTCGACCAACTGGCCTACCTGACCAACCAGCGCGTGGAAGTGGCCAAGCAGACCATCGCCCTGCGCACTGCGGAAAACAACCTGAAGAACGCCGCTGCCCAACGTGCCCAGGCGCGTCTGGATGCGCGTGATCAGCAGATCAAACAGCTGCAGGACAGCCTGAATGCCAAGCAGACCGATCGCGGTACGCTGGTGACTTTCGGTGACGTGCTGTTCGCCACCGACCGTGCCGACCTGAAATCCAGCGGTCTGGTCAACATCAACAAACTGGCGCAATTCCTCCAGGAAAATCCGGATCGCAAAGTGATCGTCGAGGGCTACACCGACAGCACCGGTACCGCCAGCCACAATCAGTCGCTGTCCGAGCGTCGCGCCAACTCCGTGCGCACCGCACTGGTGAAAATGGGCGTTGATCCAGCGCGTATCGTCACCCAAGGCTACGGCAAGGAATACCCGGTTGCCGAGAACGGCAGCGTGTCTGGCCGTGCAATGAACCGTCGTGTGGAAGTGACCATTTCCAACGACAACCAGCCAGTGATGCCACGTTCGGCGGTCAGCTCGAACTAAGCTCCCTGCTGTAACGCGAAAGCCCCGCCTGAGTGATCAGGCGGGGCTTTTTTGTGCGGGCTGAAATCGCGCCCCCTCACCCCAGCCCTCTCCCGAGGGAGAGGGAGCCGATTTGTGGTGCTTTCAGAAATTGTGTTCGACACGATGGATCAGGCTGGGCTTTTTTGTGCGGGCTGATATCGCAGCCCCTCACCCCAGCCCTCTCCCGAGGGAGAGGGAGAGGGAGCCGATTGGGGGATGCTCGATAGCTGCGTCGACCTGAAAGTGCTTCGCCGAATCCATAATCAACGCAATCTTTCAGGTCGGCGTATAGCGAAAGACACCTCGGTCAGTCCCCTCTCCCTCTGGGAGAGGGTTAGGGTGAGGGCTTGTCCTGCAGAATCACTGCTCAAGCTTCTGCGGGGTCTCTTCGCCCATGCAGCGCACGGCTTTCTTCTGCGCGTTGATCAGTACGCCGGTCAGGCCTTTCTGCTCGGTATCGAACAACACCAGCACCCCATCAATGCACTGCGCCACTTGCGGTGCCGGGTCCAGCGAGACTTTGTAGTCTTCGCCGGGCACGGTCTTGAGCATGGTGAATTCGTTGAGCAGCAGCGCATCCTCGGGTTTGGCGAAGTGCAGGTAGCCGTAGTACCACAGCGCCCCGACGGTGCCGAGGATGCTGCAGATACCGGTGATGATCAGCGGGATGGCGTTGCGTTCTTCAGTCATTGCGGACTCTCATCTTCAGAATTCGGGGGTGTCGGGTAATTGGGGATTTCGCCGAGACGGCGCAGGCCATTGAAATGCTCGGGATCCTCCAGATAGCGCAGCATCACTTGGCGCCAGACCGGGTCGCCGAAGGTCTGCACATGACCGCCGCGAGTCAGTTGCAGCACGCGCGGTGGCGGCGCAGCTTGATACAGGCGGATGCCGTTGGAAAGCGGCACCAGCGGATCGTCGAGGCTGTGGAAGATCAGCTTCGGCACGCCGTTGAGCTGCGGCATCGAGTTGATCGCGCTGTCGCCGTCCGGCACCAACCACGACAATGGCACCTGAAATGGCCAGGTCAGCCAAGAAGTGCTGAGGGCATACTGGCCAACGCTACGGTAACTGGCGGGGACACCATCGAGTACCAGCGCTTTCAGCTGTTTCTGCCGCTCGGGATGCTGCACCAGCCAATGCACAGCCATCGAACCGCCGAGGCTTTGGCCGAGTAACACCAACGGCTTGCCTTTGACCTCCGGCGCCTGGTCCAGCCACGCGAACGCAGCATCAATGTCCTGATAGATCGCCGGCAAACTCGGCTCGCCCTCGGATAAGCCATAACCGCGATAGTCGACCAACAACACTTGATAGCCGTTTTTCGGTAGCCACCAGCTCCCGCCCAAATGCATCGGCAGGTTGCCGCCGTTGCCGTGCAAATGCAGAACCGTGCCTTTTACCTCGACGCCGGGTTTGGCCGGCAGCCACCAGGCATTCAGCTTCAAGCCATCAGCCGTAACCAGCGTGACGGTGCGGTATTCGAGTTTGGCTTTTTCCGGGGTGAATATCTGGCCCGGCTCGGGGTAGAACAACAAAGAGCTACAACCGCCGAGGGTCAGGAGCAGGCAGAAGATGCCGAGGATTCTCATCCGGTGAAACCTCGCAGAAATTCGGGTTGGAATACAGAACAAATGTGTAGGAGTGAGCCTGCTCGCGATAGCGGTGTTCCAGTCGATATTAATGTTGATTGAAACACCGCTTTCGCGAGCAGGCTCACTCCTACAGGGGGGGGGGGTTGTGTGGGCTAGAGGATATTGGAGTAATCCGCTTCGATCCGGTCCAGGCTCAAATGGTTGAGGAAGTTGGAGAAGCACATCCACGCCGACAACGCATTCAAATCGCGGAACTGGTCCGGCAGATACTTCGGCGGCACCACCAATCCTTCATCCACCAGCTGGCGCAAGGTCCGCATGTCTTCCAGCGTGGTCTTGCCACAAAACAACAACGGAATCTGCTCAAGTTTGCCCTTACGCACGGCCAACTGAATGTAGTTGTAAACCATGATAAAGCCCTTGAGGTAGGACAAGTCTTTGGTGAATGGCAGACCGGTCGGCGTCGATCCACGGAAAACCCGACTGGCGTTGCCGTAACTTTCCGCCATCTCGAAGCCCTGCTCGCGGAAGAACTCGAAGATCTGCAAGAAGTCCGCGCCCTCCTCGACCATGTGGATGGCGCGGGTGCGGTTGGTCAGTTTGCGCAGGCGGCTCGGGTAGGAGGCGAAGGTGATGATTTCCATCAGAATAGCCAGGCCTTCCTGAGTCACCGTCGACGACGGCGGGCCTTTGGACAGGAAGGTGCAGATCGGCTGGTTCAGACCATTGAGCGTGGTGCCGACGTGCACCAGACCTTCGTGGACCTCCAGCGCGCGCACGTCGCGATCGTTGAACATCGCGTCGGTACGGATCTTGATGTAATCGGCGCCCGCTGCGGCGTCAGCAACAATGCCGTCGGACTCGAACACGCGAATGGTTTCCTCGGCCTCACCAAAGACCTTGTTCAGACGGGTTTGCAGCAAGTGCACAGCGTCTTTGGCGGTGAGGGTTTTCGGCTCGTCTTTCAGATCGCCACGGCCATCGATGTTGTTCAGGTAGTCGGACATCATCAGGCCGAGGTCGGCCAGGGTCGGGTCGCCGGCGTGGAAAGCATCGGAGGCGGCGCCGTACAGTTCTTGCGAGATCAGGCCGAAATCCTCGGTGCCGCGCGCTTCGAGCATGCGCACCACCATGCGGTATTCCTTGCACATGCGCCGCATGATCTGCCCGACCGGGTTGAACTGGCCGAGCTGGCGGGTGATGTCGCGCTCGATGTTCTGGAATTCCAGTTTGACCTTGCTCGAATCGAAACTCAGCGGCCGATTGAGGTAGTAGTCACGATCCACCGCCGGCATTTCCTTGCCTCTGGCCTTGAGGAAGCCCTTGCGGATATTCTCATCCCACTTGACCGCGTCGAGCACACGGATCGGTGTCTGTGCCAGCACAATGCGGTCAGATAACATGCGTATCGTCTGCTGGTAATCGTCCACCCGGAACTCCTGTAGAAAACCTGACGTGTAAATTATTGGGCGCGGGCCTGGCGCTGGTAACGCACGGCTTCAACGAAGACATCGGAATTGGCCGGATCGTCGAGGTAAGCAAAGACCTTGTCGAGGTTGCTGTCGACATGCACGCCGTCGCCATCGTCGGTCTGGAAGCCTTGACCGTCGAGGGCTTTCTGCTTGATCGCTTGATTGATCTGTTCGAGATCAAGGTTGTAGACCACCAGTTCGTGTTTGTCGGTGAGTTCGAAACCGGCGATGGTGAAATGGCCACCGTACTGCGCCGGGACTTTCGCCGACAGATACCAGCGGTTGCCGTGGCGCGACACGGTGAACGGATAGGCTTCGCGTTCGTGGGGTTTGGCCTTGAAGTACGTAACGGCCTGATAGCGATCGTTGCCCAACCGCGTCAGCTCAAGGTTCATCGGCTCGCCCCAGGCGTTGGTGCTCGACCATTTGCCGAGCAGGCCCTTGGGCGCCGGGTCACTGGCGGTCAGCGGCTCCTTGAAGGTCACCAGACAGCCACTGAGCAGCAGAAACGACAAGGCGATCAACGCGCCACGCCAGGCTTTCATTCAATACTCCCTATGAACATTCGCCGCCCTCAAGGTGATTGCGTTCCCCTGTAGGAGTGAGCCTGCTCGCGATAACGGATTTACATTCAACATTTTAGTTGTCTGATACACCGCTATCGCGAGCAGGCTCACTCCTACAGGGGATTTGCGTCAGACCGACGCGAGCACCAGGTGCATATACCGCGTCAGAATACCGAGCATGTCCTCTTCGGCCAAAGGCTCGGCGTCGTTGAGCAGGCCCTGATATTCCATCCGTCCGATAATCGCCGTCAACACCTTGGCATCCTGTTGCGGTTCACGCGAGCCCAGCACCTGGAACAACTGGCAGGTGCCCTGCAACAGAATCTGCTGATGCGAACGCACCAGAATTGCCAGACGCGGGTTGAGCAGCGCTTCCTGACGGAACGCCTGCTCGGCCATCAAGTGCTCACGCCGGTTAAGCAATTGACGATGCACGTAGTCGGCCATCAACCGCGCAATGTCGTCGGCCAGTTGCGAGCGCGATTCGGGGCTGCCGTCACCACTGACGACCATGTCACGCAACAGACCTTCATTGTTGACCCACAACTTGGCCATGTACGCCGCGCTGCGTTCAACGTATTGGGCGAAGGTATCGGTGAGCAGGTCATCGATGTCCTTGAAGTAGTAGGTGGTCGCCGACAGCGGCACTCCGGCCTCGGCGGCCACTGCACGGTGGCGCACGGCACGCACGCCGTCACGCACGACAATACGCATCGCTGCATCGAGAATGTCCTGTCGACGCTGCTCACTGCCCTGTCGGCTGGCCTTGCGACCCTGGTACTGAACACTTTCAGCGACCGCAGTGGCGATACCCGCTGCACCCTCTTGAGCTATTGCACCCATCACGACAGAACTTCCTCTGCTATTGCAAAATTAACCAATTGATACATTTGTACCAGACAGGCAATAAAAAGCCGCCTGTTTTAGGCGGCTTTTTAACTGAAACGTTTACGCTTGCGGTCGCATGTGCGGGAACAGGATCACATCGCGGATCGACGGCGAGTTGGTCAGCAACATCACCAGACGATCGATGCCGATGCCTTCACCGGCCGTTGGCGGCATGCCGTACTCCAGCGCGCGAACGAAGTCGGCGTCGTAGTGCATGGCTTCGTCGTCGCCGGCGTCCTTGTCGGCCACCTGCGCCATGAAGCGCTCGGCCTGGTCTTCCGCGTCGTTCAACTCGGAGTAGGCGTTGGCGATTTCACGGCCACCGATGAACAGTTCGAAACGGTCGGTGACGTTCGGGTTGTCATCGTTACGACGCGCCAGCGGCGACACTTCGAACGGGTACTGGGTGATGAAGTGCGGCTGTTCCAGCTTGTGCTCGACCAGTTCTTCGAAAATCATCACCTGCAGCTTGCCCAGACCTTCGAAGCCCAGCACCTTGGCGCCGGCCTTCTTGGCGATGGCGCGAGCCTTGTCGATGTCGTTCAGATCATCGGCAGTCAGCTCAGGGTTGTACTTGAGGATCGAATCGAACACCGACAGGCGCACAAACGGCTCGCCGAAGTGGAACACCTTGTCGCCGTACGGCACGTCGGTAGACCCCAGCACCAGCTGCGCCAGTTCACGGAACAGTTCTTCGGTCAGGTCCATGTTGTCTTCGTAGTCGGCGTAAGCCTGGTAGAACTCCAACATGGTGAATTCAGGGTTGTGACGCGTCGAAACGCCTTCGTTACGGAAGTTGCGGTTGATCTCGAAGACTTTCTCGAAACCGCCGACTACCAAGCGCTTGAGGTACAGCTCAGGCGCGATACGCAGGAACATTTCCATGTCCAGCGCGTTGTGGTGGGTTTCGAACGGCTTGGCAGCAGCGCCGCCCGGAATGGTCTGCAGCATCGGCGTTTCGACTTCGAGGAAGTCGCGCTTCATCAGGAAGCTGCGGATGTGCGCGATCACTTGCGAACGCACGCGGAAGGTCTGACGCACTTCTTCGTTGACGATCAGGTCAACGTAACGCTGGCGGTAGCGCTGTTCGGTGTCGGTCAGGCCGTGGTGCTTGTCCGGCAGCGGACGCAGCGATTTGGTCAGCAGACGCACGCTGGTCATCTCAACGTACAGGTCGCCCTTGCCGGAACGCGCCAGGGTGCCTTCGGCAGCAATGATGTCGCCCATGTCCCAGGTTTTCACCGCGGCCAGGGTGTCTTCCGACAGGGTTTTACGGTTGACGTAGACCTGGATGCGACCGGTCATGTCCTGGATCACCATGAACGAGCCACGGTTGAGCATGATGCGACCGGCAACCTTGACCGGGATTGCAGCCTCGGCCAGCTCTTCCTTGGTCTTGTCCGCGTACTGTTTCTGCAAGGCATCGCAGTAGTTGTCGCGGCGGAAGTCGTTCGGGA
Source organism: Pseudomonas sp. SDT291_1_S447 (assembly GCF_054070155.1). Lineage (NCBI taxonomy): Bacteria > Pseudomonadati > Pseudomonadota > Gammaproteobacteria > Pseudomonadales > Pseudomonadaceae > Pseudomonas > Pseudomonas sp. SDT291_1_S447. The sequence goes on along the minus strand of NZ_JBSVXS010000082.1, from coordinate 12,043 downwards.
AGGCGTTGCCCTTGGCGCGCTCGGCAGCCAGCTTTTCCTTGCGCAGGGCGATCAGGGAGTTTTCTTCCTGTTGCAGGGCTTGCGGGTCGAGTTGTTGGTCGCTCATGTCTTTAGATATTCCATCAGGTTCGTTGCCCCCGGGCCTTGCGGCCCGGGGATCGCCAGCAGGCTGGCTCCTACAGGGATCGGGTTGAATCAGCCGATCCTGTAATGCGTCTTTTACAGCCCGGACTTCAGGCTGGCATACAGGTATTCGTCGATGTCGCCGTCGAGTACCTTGTCGCAGTCGCTGCGTTCGATGTTGGTGCGCAGATCCTTGATCCGCGATGCATCGAGCACGTACGAGCGAATCTGGTGACCCCAGCCGATGTCCGACTTGGTGTCTTCCAGCGCTTGCGACGCGGCGTTGCGTTTCTGCATTTCCTGCTCGTACAACTTGGCCCGCAGCATTTTCATGGCGGTGTCTTTGTTGGCGTGCTGGGAACGTTCGTTCTGGCAGCTGACCACGGTGTTGGTCGGTACGTGAGTGATACGTACGGCCGAGTCAGTGGTGTTTACGTGCTGACCACCGGCACCCGAGGAACGATAGGTGTCGATCCGCAAGTCTGCCGGGTTGATTTCGATTTCCACCTTGTCATCAATCTCTGGCGAAACGAAAACCGCGGAGAACGAAGTGTGACGACGGTTGCCAGAGTCGAACGGGCTCTTGCGCACCAGACGGTGTACGCCGATCTCGGTACGCAGCCAGCCAAAGGCGTATTCGCCCTTGATGTGCACGGTCGCACCTTTGATACCGGCGACTTCACCGGCGGACAGTTCCATGATGGTGGCATCGAAACCGCGTTTGTCCGCCCAGCGCAGGTACATGCGCAGCAGGATGTTGGCCCAGTCCTGGGCTTCAGTGCCGCCGGAACCGGCCTGGATGTCCAGGTACGCGTTGTTCGGGTCCATTTCATGGCTGAACATGCGGCGGAATTCCAGCTTGGCCAGGTTTTCCTCGAGACGGGCCAGCTCGGCGACGACATCGCCCACTGCGCCTTCGTCGTTTTCTTCGACGGCCATGTCCAGCAGGTCGCGGCAATCGGCCAGACCGCCGTTCAGTTCGTCGAGAGTATCGACGATCTGTGCCAGCGCGGCGCGCTCGCGACCCAGTTCCTGGGCGTATTCAGGTTTGTTCCAGACGCTCGGATCTTCAAGCTCGCGATTGACTTCGGTCAGACGCTCATGCTTTTGATCGTAGTCAAAGATACCCCCGAATAGTTTCGGAGCGCTCGGACAGGTCCTTGATGGTGTTCAGGATCGGGTTGATTTCCATGACGGGCAGCACTCGTTGGCGAACTTTTGAAAGCCGGCGAGTATAACGTAATCAGGCTGTGACGGCAGCCCGTCTGGCGGGTGTGGGGATCATTAAAGCCTTTGCCCTCACCCTAACCCTCTCCCAGAGGTAGAGGGGACTGATTGGGGGATATTTGAGAGGTACGCCGACGTGAAAGGGCTTTGCCGAATCCATGATCGCCACGCTTACAGATCCATAATCGCCGAGGTCTTTCAGGTCGATGCAGAACCCAAGACACCTCGGTCGGCCCCCTCTCCCTCCGGGAGAGGGATGGGGTGAGGGTCAGCCGCTACTCGATCCCGACCTGATTACGCCCATTGTTCTTGGCCAGATATAAGCCACGATCCGCCGCTGAAATCAGCAACCGACAATCGCTACCCGCCTGCGGCACCATCGTCGCCAGACCAATACTGATCGTCAGGCTCGCCCCTTCCGCCGGGGTGTTGTGCGGAATTTTCAGCGAGGCCACGGTCTGGCGCAGTTTCTCCGCCACCAGCCGCGCGCCGCCCGGCGAGGTGTTCGGCAGCACCAGCACAAACTCCTCACCGCCATAACGCGCCGGCAGATCCGACGGTCGTGCGCTGGCCTCGCGGATCGCCGTGGCGACCTTGCGCAGCGCTTCATCGCCTTCAACGTGACCAAAGCTGTCGTTGTAGGACTTGAAGTAATCTACGTCGATCATCAACAGCGACAACTGACTCTGATCCCGCAGCGAGCGGCGCCACTCCAGTTCCAGGTACTCGTCGAAGTGCCGGCGGTTGGACAGCCCGGTCAGGCCATCGGAGTTCATCAGCCGTTGCAGCACCAGATTGGTGTCGAGCAACTGCTGCTGGCTGACGCGCAACGCGCGATACGCGGCATCGCGTTGCAGCAGCGTCATGTACGAGCGCGAGTGATAGCGGATGCGCGCCACCAGTTCGATGGTGTCCGGCAGTTTCACCAGATAATCGTTGGCGCCGGCGGAAAACGCCGCGCTCTTGATCAGCGGGTCTTCCTTGGTCGACAGGACGATGATCGGGATGTCCTTGGTCGCCGGATGATTGCGGTATTCGCGCACCAGGCTCAGGCCATCGAGGCCGGGCATCACCAGGTCCTGCAGGATCACCGTTGGTTTGATCCGCACCGCCTGGGCAATAGCCTGCTGCGGGTCGGAGCAGAAGTGGAAGTCAATGTTTTCTTGATTCGACAGCCCACGGCGCACCGCTTCGCCGATCATCGCCTGATCATCCACCAACAACACCATGGCGGCGTTTTCGTCGGTTTTAATGTCGTCGATCTGTAAGTCATTCATGGGCGGTCACCTGAGTACTGCGGGGGCCAGGATTGCGGATTGACCTGATCATTTGGGGAAAATCTCCTGCAATCGTGGCGCTATTCTTTCCAGTGGACGTATTTCTACGGCGGCATCAATGGCCGCAGCGGCCTTGGGCATGCCGTACACCGCACTGCTTTGCTGATCCTGCGCGATGGTCAGATAACCCTGTTGGCGCATGAGCTTAAGCCCTTGCGCGCCGTCGCGTCCCATCCCGGTCAATAAAACCCCGACAGCGTCGCCATTCCAATAACTGGCGACACTTTCGAAAAACACATCGATCGAGGGCCGATAGATTTCGTTGACCGGCTCGGCCGTGTAGGCCAGCGTGCCGTTTTTCAACAAGCGAATATGGTGGTTGGTCCCGGCCAGCAGCACCGCGCCGGCCTGTGGCGGTTCGCCTTCGCGGGCGAGCCTTACATCGAGGCCGCTGGCGCTGGCCAGCCATTCGGCCATGCCGGCAGCAAACACTTGATCGACGTGCTGCACCAGCACAATGGCTGCCGAGAAATCCTTGGGCAAGCCTTTGAGCAGCATCTCCAGCGCCGCCGGCCCGCCTGCGGATGAACCGATCGCTACCAGCCGCTGGCGCGAACCCGAACTGCGCGGAGGCGTCGGCGCGGGACGTGAGCGCGGCGCTTTGTCGCCGATCAGCCAGCCAATATTGAGGATCTTGCGCAGCAACGGCGCCGCCGCTTCCTGCGCATTGCCCGCGCCGAGGGCGGGGGTATCGACCACATCCAGCGCGCCGTGGCCCATGGCTTCGAAGACCCGGTGCACGTTCTGCTGGCGGTCGACAGTGACGATGACGATCGCGCACGGCGTTTCGGCCATGATCCGCCGGGTGGCTTCGACGCCGTCCATCACCGGCATGATCAGGTCCATCAGGATCAGGTCCGGGGTATTTTCGGCGCACAGTTGCACCGCCTCAGCACCGTTGCGGGCAACCCAGACCACCTGATGCGCCGGTTCGAAGGCCAGCGCCCGGCGCAGGGCCTCCACCGCCATGGGCATGTCGTTGACGATTGCGATCTTCATGCCCGCGCTCCTCCGATAAGCTCGACCACTGCGTCGAGCAGGGCGTCGTCATGAAAACTGGCTTTGGCTAAATAATAGTCGGCGCCGGCATCGAGGCCACGGCGGCGGTCCTCTTCCCGATCCTTGTATGACACAACCATTACCGGCAGCGACTGCAGGCGGTTGTCGCGGCGCAGCAGGGTGACCAGTTCGATGCCGTCCATGCGCGGCATATCGATGTCGGTGATCAGCAAATCGAAGTCCTCCGAACGCAGCGCGTTCCAACCGTCCATGCCGTCCACCGCCACCGCGACGTCGTAGCCGCGATTGAGCAGCAGCTTGCGTTGCAGTTCGCGCACAGTCAGCGAGTCGTCAACCACCAGCACCCGTTTACGCGCAGCTTCCGCGGCCTGATTGCCATGACGGGCGATGCGCTCGAGGCGACCGGTATTGAGCAGTTTGTCCACCGAACGCAGCATGTCTTCAACGTCGACGATCAGCACCACCGAGCCGTCGTCGAGTAAGGCGCCAGCGGAGATATCCTGCACTTTGCCCAGACGCTCATCGAGTGGCAAGACCACCAATGTGCGTTCGCCAATGAAACGCTCCACGGCAACCCCGTAAACCGCATCGCGCTCACGGATCACCACGACTTTAAGGGTTTCGCCGCTGTTCTGGCTGGCCGGGCGGTTGAGCAACTGGCTGGCCGCAACCAGCCCGACGTGCTGGCCTTCGTGCCAGAAATGCTGACGGCCTTCGACCTGCACGATGTCCTCCGGCGCCAGATCGCACATACGTTCGATGTGCGCCAGCGGGAAGGCATACGCTTCTTCGCCAACTTCCACCACCAGACTGCGCACCACCGACAAGGTCAGCGGCACTTCCAGATGAAAGCGACTGCCCTCGCCCGCCGTCTGCTCCAGCACCACCGCACCGCGCAACTGACGAACCATGTGTTGAACGGCATCGAGGCCAACGCCCCGCCCGGACACTTCGGTGACGGTGTCGCGCAGGCTGAAACCGGGCAGAAAGAGGAAGGTCAGCAGCTCCTCTTCGCTTAGCTGCGCTGCGGTTTCGGCTGGGGATAACTGCCGTTCGACGATGCTGCGGCGGACCTTCTCCAGGTCGACGCCATTGCCGTCATCGCTCAGTTCCAGCACCAGCAGACCGGCCTGATGCGAGGCGCGCAGGCGGATCAGGCCCTCTTCTGATTTGCCTTTAAGCAGACGCTGCTCAGGAGTTTCGATGCCGTGATCGACAGCGTTGCGCAGCAAGTGCGTCAGCGGTGCTTCGAGTTTCTCCAGCACGTCGCGGTCGACCTGGGTTTTCTCGCCTTCGATCTCCAGGCGTACCTGTTTGCCAAGGCTGCGACCCAGATCCCGCACCATGCGCACTTGACCGGTGAGCACATCGGCGAAGGGCCGCATGCGGCACGCCAGCGCGGTGTCGTAGAGCACTTGCGCGCGCTGGCTGGCCTGCCAGGCGAATTCGTCGAGTTCGGCGTTTTTCTCGCTCAGCAGTTGCTGGGATTCGGCGAGCAAACGGCGCGCGTCCTCCAAGGCTTCCAGCGCTTCAAGGCTCAGCGCGTGCTCCTTGAGGTGGACGTTGAGGTTTTCCAGCGCGCGAAGGCCGTTGTTCTGCATGCGCTTGAGACGCTGCATGGTCGCCAGGTGCGGCTTGAGCCGCTGGGTCTCCACCAGCGATTTACTCGACAGATCGAGCAGACTGTTCAGGCGTTCGGCGGTGACCCGCAGCACCCGCTCGCCACCTTCGGTGGTGCGTTTGTTTTTGCGTGGCACCGATTCGGAGGATTCGACCAGCGCGTCCATGATAGGAGCTGGCGCGGGTTCAAACACCGGCGGCGCTTGAAGTTGCAACTCGGCCATCGGCGGTGCAATCAGCGTTGCCGCCGGCGTCGACGGATCGAGCAAACTCGCCATCAACGCCACGTAAGCGTCGATATCACTCGGCTGCGGCGCATTCGTCGGCGTAGCAACGCGCATCAGCAAATCGGTGCCCTGCAATAACGCATCGATATGCTCGGGCCGCAGCAACAACCGTCCTTCCTGCGCACTGACCAGGCAATCTTCCATGACATGGGCGACGCTGACGCCGCTGTCGATGCCGACAATCCGCGCAGCACCTTTGAGCGAGTGCGCCGCGCGCATGCACGATTCCAGTTGATCGGCCTGAGTCGGGTTGCGCTCGAGTGCCAGCAACCCGGCGCTGAGTACTTGGGTCTGCGCTTCGGCTTCGAGGCTGAACAGCTCCAGCAGCGAGGCGTCGCGCATTTGCTCGGGGGTCATGTGAGGCTCCGGGTCACGGCGGACAACAGCTGTTCTTCATCCAGCCAACGCAGGCTGCGACCGCGATATTGCAGAACACCACGGGTGTATTTGGCGCTGGCCTGCGCCCCGGATTGCGACGCTGCATCAAGGATGCGCTCATCGATGGCATGAATCCCGTCGACCTCATCCACCGGCACCACGACTGGCCCGCCATGGGCGGCGATGATCAGCATACGCGGCATGATGCGCGCGCCATTGGCTGGCGCGGCGTTGCCATCCAGATCAAGCAACTCAACCAGCGACAGGCACGCCACCAGCGCGCCACGCACATTGGCCACGCCGAGCAAGGCCCGCGAACGCTGGTGAGGCAGCGAGTGAATCGCTTGCAGCGGCGCCACTTCAACGAGGCTGCGCGTCGCCAGCCCCAGCCATTCTTCGCCGAGACGGAACATCAGCAGCGAGCGGGTTTTCACATCGCTTTCGACGGCGGTCGCCACCGGGTCGCGCTCGTCCTGCTGCAACGCATAACGGTCGAGCAGGCGCGTGGCGGCGGCGGAATACACCGAGCAATTGCGGCAATGAATGTGCTCTTCCAGCAGCGGGCAGGACTTGTCGCCATGGATGCCGATGCGGTTCCAGCAATCATCGATGGCCCGTGCGTCTTCGTGGGTGACGTTCAAGGTGTCGGACGAGATCATCGTTTACGCTCACTGTCGACGGTGCGCCCGCTGCGGGCGGCGCGCTCCTGCAATCGTCTGGCACCGACGCTGTCGCCCTGGGCCTGCAGCAGCGCGGCCAGGTGCATCAACGCTTCGGGGTGTTGCGGTTCGAGATACAACGCTTTGCGGTAGAAACCCTGGGCTTCGAGGGTCAGGCCGGCGACATCGCTGAGCAAGCCGAGCCAGTAAAAGACTTGGGCCACCGGTTCGTGGCTGCGCAAATACTGTTCGCACGCCGCCCGGGCTTCGGCGCTTTTGCCTTCGTTGGCCAGCGCGGCGATATTGGCCAGCAACGTCGCCGCGTCCGGGTTCGCGCTTTTGCTGGCGATTGGCAGTGGCGTTACGGCGGCAAACGGTCGATTGCGCACCGGCGCTGGCGGCGTGCTGCGCTGCGGTTGGCTGATCGGCACCGCGATCGGTTTGGGTGTCGGCAGCGGTTCGGGATGCGGCTCACTGTGGCGACTGAAGGCAAAGGATTGCGGGATGCCGATCGAACGCATGCCCAAACGCCCGAGCAGACTGCCCTCGGCCGGGCCAATAAACAGCACGCCATCGAAATGCGTCAGGCGCTTGAGCACCTCGAACACCAGCTTTTGCGTCGGCTGATCGAAATAGATCAACAGATTGCGGCAAAACACGAAATCGAACGCCGGCTCACTGGCCAACAGCGTCGGATCGAGCACATTGCCGACCTGCAAACGTACCTGCTCACGTACGTTCTCGTTGACCCGATGGCCATCCTGCTCAGCCGTGAAATGCCGTTCGCGAAAGTCCAGATCCTGGCCGCGAAACGAGTTTTTGCCGTACAACGCACGACGCGCCTTCTCCACCGACAGCGGGCTGACATCCATGCCGTCAACCTTGAACTGATGCGGCTTGAGCCCGGCATCGAGCAAGGCCATGGCAATCGAATAGGGTTCTTCGCCGGTGGAGCACGGCAGGCTGAGGATGCGCAGCGCACGCATGTTGTTCAGCTCAGCGAGGCGATTGCGCGCCAGCTTGCCCAGCGTGGCGAAGGATTCCGGGTAACGGAAAAACCACGTTTCCGGGACGATCACTGCTTCGATCAGCGCCTGTTGCTCATCCCGCGAGCCTTGCAGCAACTGCCAATATTCATCGGCATGCGCCGCTTGCGACAACGTTGTGCGCTGGCGCACGGCCCGCTCGATGATCGCCGGGCCGACCGACGTCACATCGAGGCCGATGCGTTCCTTGAGAAAGTCGAAAAAACGCTGATCACTGCTCATGCCTGCGCCTCAAGCTGCGCCGGATTGAGCGGCGGATCGGGGAACAGCAAAGTACGCACGGCGTCATCGAGCAAGTCATTGACCCGTACCCATTGCACCAATCCCTGCGCATCTTCACGCACCGGGCCGAGGTAAGGCGCCTCGCGGTTGTCGAGGCCGTAGGGCGCAAACTCATGAGGATGGCAGCGCAGGGTGTCGGTGGCCTGTTCCAGAATCAGCCCAAGCCATTGCGCCGGTTGCGACTCATCAGGCTGGTAATTCACCAGAACAAGACGCGTGCTGGTACGCGCCTGAGCGGGATGGCCGAAGGTCAATGCGCTGAGGTCGATCACCGGGACTACCGCACCGCGATAAGCGAACACACCGGCAACCCATTGCGGCGCCCGCGCGATCGGCTTCAACGGCAGGCGCGGCAACACTTCCGCGACCTCGGTGGCGCGCAGGGCGTAACGTTCGCTACCGATGCGAAACAGCAGGAACAACGCCGGCTTCGCCACCTGCGCGGCGCTGCGTTTGGCGATGATGTCGCTCATCAGACTTTGAATCGCGAAACGCCGCTGCGCAGCCCGACGGCCACCTGGCTCAGTTCGTCGATGGCGAAACTGGCCTGACGCAACGACTCGACGGTCTGGCTGCTGGCGTCACCCAACTGCACCAGCGCATGGTTGATCTGCTCGGCACCGGTGGCCTGAGCCTGCATGCCTTCGTTGACCATCAGCACCCGTGGTGCCAGCGCCTGCACCTGGTGGATGATCTGCGACAGCTGCTCGCCGACCTGCTGCACTTCGGACATGCCACGGCGCACTTCTTCGGAGAACTTGTCCATGCCCATCACCCCGGCAGACACCGCCGACTGGATTTCGCGCACCATCTGCTCGATGTCGTAAGTGGCGACAGCGGTCTGATCCGCCAGACGTCGCACTTCGGTGGCGACCACGGCAAAACCGCGACCGTATTCACCAGCCTTCTCGGCTTCTATCGCCGCGTTGAGCGACAACAGGTTGGTCTGGTCGGCAACCTTGACGATGGTCACCACCACCTGGTTGATGTTGCCGGCCTTCTCATTGAGGATCGCCAGTTTGGCGTTGACCAGATCGGCCGCGCCCATCACCGAGTGCATGGTGTCTTCCATGCGCGCCAGGCCTTGCTGGCCGGAGCCGGCGAGCACCGAAGCCTGATCGGCGGCGGTGGACACTTCGGTCATGGTGCGCACCAGATCGCGCGAAGTTGCCGCAATTTCACGGGACGTCGCGCCAATCTCGGTGGTCGTCGCGGCGGTTTCGGTGGCGGTGGCTTGTTGTTGCTTGGAAGTGGCGGCGATCTCGGTCACCGACGTGGTCACCTGCACCGACGAGCGCTGCGCCTGGGAAACCAGTGCGGTCAGCTCGGTCATCATGTCGTTGAAGCCGGTTTCGACGGCGCCGAACTCATCTTTGCGGTCGAGGTTCAAACGCGAACTGAGATCGCCGGTGCGCATAGTTTCAAGGATCTGCACGATGCGGTTCATCGGTGCCATGATCGCGCGCATCAGCAACAGACCGCAGAGGCCGGCGGCGAGGACAGCGACCAACAGGGAAATGAACATACTGACTTTGGCTGCGGCCACGGCATCGTCGATATTGTTCATGGCCTGATCGGCGACTGTCTTGTTTTCGCCGATGATGTCGTTGAGCTTCATGCGCCCGGAATACCAGGCAGGCGTGAGCTTGTCGTGGAACATCCTGACCGCGTCCGCTTCCAGATTGCGTTTATGCAGGTCCAGCACGGCATCCTGAATCTGGATGTAGGCGTCGTGGTACTTCTCGAACGCGGCGAACTCGAGACGATCCTCGTCGGTCGCCATGGTTTTGCGATAGTTGGCCATCTGCTCCTGCAGACGCGCCTCGAAAGCCTTGTAGTCGGCCGCGTCCTCGCTGGAAATCCCCTGACCTTCCTTGAGCCCGAGCAGTTCTTGGGTCTGCAGATAACTGTCGACCCAGGCGCCACGGATCATCGAGCTGTAATAGACCCCGGGAATAGCGTCATCACGCACGCTGTTTTCACTGACCTCGATCTTCAACAGACGTGAATACGAAACGACGACCATCAGCAACATGATGGCGATAATCACCGCAAAGCTCGCCAAAATGCGTTGGCGCAACGTCCAGTTCTTCACAGTGATTCCTCGTGCCTGATCGAAATGCGGGGAGTATAGCCGAGGGCGGTGTTTCATTTATAAGACGCTTTTTAACCCTGCTGCTCAACTGGCCCTGGATTGGCGCGAGCTGATTTGCAGCCGTCCGCCTGACAAACAACCTCGCACATCGCAAAAATCGCCAAACTGTTCTATTTTTTTGGATCCAAGGTCAAGTAAAGCGGCTCGGGACTGCGCAAGGCTGCCACCCACAACGCTGTTGTCACCGGAATTCAGGGAGCAAGGATGATTTCGATAGCCGAGCAACGCATAACATTTGTAGACAGCCAACTGAACGCCTTCACACTCAGTTTGAACAAATACAGAGAAGCCTTGAAGAGCTCCTGGAATCAGCCCTTCGAAATAGGAAGCAAAGTAGCCAATACGCCCTCGCTACTTGGTATGGAGCGAGTCATAAGGGTGGGTAATACATCCAAATCCGTGAACATGGAGGACGGATATTTCGCTTCAAATGTCGCCAAATGCCCACTGCAAGGTCCGCTCCTCATACACAGCAAATTCGAATCGGTTTTCGACATTCCAATTGGCGATATTGAAGTTGAGATCATTGCGCAAGAGGGCGGCGCGATAACCAAGATCCGACTCGACTCAGAAGGAAAAGCCAGCTGGGCGGGGGGCACTCCTGGCAAGCAATACACGGTTCGAGTTCATCAAGAAGTATCCCCTGATCAAATTGATGAGTTGTTTGAAGCCTACTCAAAACTGGCAGGTGACCTGGAAAAAAAACTTCGCGAGAAATGGGAAGGCCCGACGGGGTATCGTCAGCAATGGTCGAGCCTTTCGCTTTCGGGCACCGTCATCGCTGTGGGCAAAGGTATTTTCGAAGGAGGGTTTGACGCCATCAAAGGCGTGTGGGAAGGCATCAAAACGGTGCTGGACATGCTGCAAGACCCGGCAAAATTTCGCGAAGAGCTTGGCGCCAGTGTTGATCGGCTTGAGAACGTCGCCAGGCAGTCGCCCCACATCATGAAGCAAGCCATGGTGCTGGCCAGCGATGAGGCGGCACTGTTCTTGATGATGAACTGTGCATTTATATGGCTCGCGAGTTTACCGCCGATGAAGACGGCGGCTGAGCAGGCGAAAATGACCACCAGTTTTTTATTAACGATCGCCATCGACATTGTTGTATCGATCGTACTGACCATCGCCGCAGAAGGAACAGGCCTGATTTATCTAGGCAGCAAGTTGGGGAAGTACGGAAAAGTCCTTTACAACCTGGTAGTGGGTTTCATCGAATCAATCTTCGAAGTCATAAAAGGATTCATGACGTATGTTGCCAAATACGTCCGCGTGGGGCTCCGAGGGGTGGCGAAACGCGTTAGACATGGCACAACCGAAATGCGTTTTGACGGGAGGAGAAATGCCAGGCTGGCGGGCAGCGAGGTTGCCGATGATGCGCCCCGACAGGCGACGACTCCCGCCGGGAAAAGCACCGAACCGACCCTCAGAACATGCACTGACAAATGCCCGGTTTCGATGGTGACCGGCGAAGAGTTACTGACGTTGACCGATGGTCAACTCGATGGCCTGCTGCCGTTTGAATGGACACGCCTCTATCGAACCAGCGCAGTGGAAATAGATTGCGGCCTAGGTTATGGCTGGAGCCACGCACTCGCGCACCGTGTCGAGATCGTCGGTGACGAAGTCATCTGGACCGACCACGAGAACCGCGCCACAGTTTTCCCACTTCCAAGCGAGCAACGTCCGGCCATCACCAACAGCCTTTCCCGCGCGGCCATTTTTCTCGGTGACGACCCATCGGAACTAGTTCTAGCGCAAGCCGGCAAACGTCCATCGTTCTACCACTTCCGCTTTAACAGCAGAGGCGCCACCCTGATCGCCATCAGCGACAGCTATGGCAATCGACTGCACGTCACACGCGACATCCACGGTCGCATCAAACGCCTCGACAACGGCGCCGGTCGCGCCC
>NZ_JBSVXS010000081.1:0-24688 GCF_054070155.1 Pseudomonas sp. SDT291_1_S447 | reverse complement strand
GCCTGACACACCGCTATCGCGAGCAGGCTCACTCCTACAGGAATTGTGTGCGTCCTGATGAGGTGGCAGTGGCATGTATCAATACGATGATTACGACCGGGCGCTGGTGTTCGAGCGTGTTGCGCAATTCCGCGATCAGGTCGAGCGCTTCATGGCTGGGGAGTTGAGCGAAGAAGAGTTCCTGCCGCTGCGCCTGCAAAACGGCTTGTACATGCAAAAGCACGCCTACATGCTGCGCGTGGCGATTCCCTACGGCACCTTGAGTGCCGAACAGATGCGCACGCTGGCGAGCATCGCCAGTGATTACGATCGCGGTTACGGCCACTTCACTACGCGGCAGAACATGCAGTTCAACTGGATCGAACTCGCCGAGGTGCCGGACATCCTCGAGCGTCTGGCGCAGGTCAACATGCATGCGATCCAGACCTCCGGCAACTGCGTGCGCAACATCACCACCGAGGCCTTCGCCGGGGTCGCGGCAGACGAGTTGATCGACCCGCGCCCGCTGGCCGAGATCCTGCGGCAGTGGTCGACGATCAACCCGGAATTCCTCTTTCTGCCACGCAAATTCAAGATCGCCATCTGCTCGGCGAAGCAGGATCGTGCGGCGATCATGATGCACGACATCGGTCTGTACCTTTACCCCGGCCGCGATGGGCAGATGCTGCTGCGAGTGATCGTCGGCGGTGGTCTGGGGCGCACGCCGATTCTCGGTTTGCAAATCCGCGAAGGTTTGCCGTGGCAGCATTTGTTGTCCTACGTTGAGGCCGTTTTGCGGGTGTACAACCGCCATGGTCGACGCGACAACAAGTACAAGGCGCGGATCAAGATTCTGGTCAAGGCGCTGGGCATCGAGGCGTTTGCCAAAGAAGTGGAGGAGGAGTGGCAGCACCTCAAGGACGGCCCGGCGCAACTGACCGAGGCCGAATATCAACGGGTCGCCAGTGCCTTCGTGCCACCGGTTTATCACAGCCTAGCCGACACCGATCTGGACTTCGGCACGCGCCTAGCCGAGAGCCCGGTGTTTGCCCGTTGGGTCGCGCGCAATGTGCAGCCGCACAAGGTGCCGGGTTACACCAGCGTGGTGCTATCGACCAAACCGGGCATGGCCTCGCCGCCGGGGGATGTCACCGGCGTGCAGATGCTCGCGGTGGCCGACTGGTCGCAGCGTTTCGGCTTCGGCGAGATTCGTATTGCCCATGAGCAGAACATCGTTCTGCCGGACGTGGCGAAAAGCGACCTCTACGCGCTGTGGCAACTGGCGTGCAAGCACGATCTGGGCAGCGCCAACGTCGGCCTGCTCACCGACATCATTGCTTGCCCGGGTGGCGATTTCTGTGCGTTGGCCAACGCCAAATCGATCCCGATCGCCCAGGCAATTCAGGCGCGCTTCGACAACCTCGATTACCTGCACGATCTGGGTGATATCAGCCTGAATATCTCCGGCTGCATGAACGCCTGCGGCCACCACCACATCGGCAATATCGGCATCCTGGGGGTCGATAAGAACGGCAGCGAGTGGTATCAGATCACCCTCGGCGGCGCCCAGGGCAAAAACAGCGCGTTGGGCAAAGTCATCGGCCCGTCGTTTAGCGCCGCCGAAGTGCCGCAGGTGATCGAGCGCATCATCGGCACGTTTGTGCGCTATCGCGAGCACGAGGAATTGTTTGTCGATACCGTGGCACGGATCGGCCTGGAGCCGTTCAAGGAACGGGTCTATCCGAAAACGCTGGAGGTGTCGGCATGAACAATCTGCTGCGACTGGAGCAGGGTGTGGCGCGGATTGTGACGGACGATCCATGGACGCTGGTGCGCGAGCCATCGATGCCAAGGCCGGACGGATTGCTGATGTTGCCGCTGATGCATTGGCTTGAATCGCCGTCGACTCACGCGGTGTGGCTCGGCCCGGATGATGAGGTTGAAAGCCTGGTGCCGTGGTTGGGTTCGTTGCCGCTGATCGCTCTGGATTTCCCGAGCTTTCGTGACGGGCGTGCTTACAGTCAGGCGTATCTGCTGCGCAGTCGGTTCGGCTGGGCAGGGGAGTTGCGCGCGATTGGCGATGTGTTGCGCGATCAGCTCAGCCATATGCGCCAGTGCGGGTTCGACAGTTTTGCGGTGCGTGAGGACAAGTCTGCCGAGGAAGCGCTGAAAGGATTGGCCGGGATGAGCGTGTTGTATGGGCGTTCGGTGATCGAGCCGCGTCCGCTTTTCCGTCGGCGTTGACGGTCCGAAAGATCGCAGCCTGCGGCAGCTCCTACAGTGGATCGCGTGTAGGAGCTGCCGCAGGTTGCGATCTTTTGATCTGGCTTTTACCACCGGGGAAACCCCTAGAAACCTGATGAATCAGGCATTTCCCCTTGGGTCAGTGGTGGCCTTTTGGTAGAGTCGCCGTCGCCAGCGGGTTTTCGGCTGGACGATGGAACCGAAGAAGGGAGTCTGATCAGTGAGTCCGGGCAAAAAAATCCTCGGTCTCACAGCGGCGCTGTTAATGGTGACGCTGTGGGCCAGTTACTTTTATGTATTCAAGGAAAACCGCGGCGGCCAGCTCGGCGGCGTCGGCGAAAGCACCGCGTGGTGCGGCACGCCACCGTCCACGGAAGCGGCGTTGCTGGGCAAGGACCAACTGACCTTGCGCGTCACCAACAACCTGCGCGGCGAGTTCATGCTCAGCGGTTCGCTGGTGGTCTCCGAACGCACCTTCAACCGTTATGACCTCGCTCGCAACGAGCTGCGTCTGCGTCTGGAGCCGTTGCAGTGGTCGTACGGCGTCACGCCGATCTTCCTTGAGCAGGTCAAGGTGCAGCCACTGAGCCGTAACCTGTCGGCCACCAACAAAAGCGCCTACGCCGAACTTGAACCGCGCCCGATCGGCGTGCAGGGTCAGGTCACCGAATTCCCTTTCGACACCTATCGCTACGGCTACAAACCGGTGCTCTATTACCTCAAGGGCAGCGAGCGCATTGATCTGCGCTTCAAGAACATCACCACGCTGATGGAGATGTCCAACACCTTCACGCCGATCCAGAAGTACAACCGCGTCGACTACATCAACGAGAAAACCTCGATGATCCGCGACGAGGATTACAAGGCTTACGGGCCGCACGAATGTGCGTTCAGTGTCGAGCGCAAAGGCTCGTTCAAGGTTGTGGTGTTGCTGCTGCTGTTGGTGCTGTGTCTGCCGTTGCTGCTGGTGTTTTACCGTAACGAACCGGGGATCGACTTCCTGGCCACGCTGTTGGGCGCGGCGATCGTGCGGGTGCTGCTGATCGGGCCGGTGCAGGATTTTCAGCTGTACAACATTGATTTCCTGTTGGGCGCGGCGATTTTGTTGGTGGGTACCGTGTCGTTGATCAAGGCGATGCACATCAACAGCCGGCGGGAGATGGCGTTGCGCAGTGGTGAGACTTCTTCCTGGTAAAGCGGTTGAACCTTGAAAAGCCCCTCACCCTAACCCTCTCCCGGAGGGAGAGGGGACTGACTGTGGGATATTTGAGAGATACACCGACCTGAACGATCGGCCTTGAATCCATAGTCGACTCGGTTTTTCAGGTCGGTGTAACTCGCCAGACAACTCGGTCGGTCCCCTCTCCCTCTGGGAGAGGGCTAGGGTGAGGGGACGACAATCTCCAGCCAATCACTTAAGCGCTGGATCCCCCATATTCATCTTCTTCCACCCCTGCAACAGCACCTGCGTTTTTTCCTGGTAAACGGTTCAACCTTGAAATGCCCCTCACCCTAACCCTCTCCCGGTGGGAGAGGGGGACTGACCGAGTTGTCTGGCGAGCGATACCGACGTGACAGACCGAGTCGATTTTGGATTCAAAGCCAATCGCTCACGTCGGTGTAACTCTTGAACATCCCCCAATCGGTCCCCTCTACCTCTGGGAGAGGGCTAGGGTGAGGGAAGACAATCTCCAGCCAATCACTTAAGCGCCGGATCCCCCATATTCATCTTCTTCCACCCCTGCAACAGAACCTGCGCCTTCGGTTCCTGCCCACTGTCGAGGTACCACTGAATCAGCGATAACCGCGCATTGCGGTTCGCCGGTTGTACCTTGAGCAAACCTTCCAGCACGGCACACGCCTCATCGACCTTGCCGCTTTCATGCAGCGCCACCGCCAGTACATAACCGTACTGAGCGTTCTGCGGCTCCAGTTGCGCGGCTTTCTTCAGCGGTGACATGGCTTCAGCAGCCTTGCCCGCGCGGATCAGCGACAGACCTTGGGTGTGTTGCAACAGCGCCGCGTCCGGATGCTGTTTGAGGCTGTCATCCAGCAACTTTTGCGCTTCGGGAAGTCGGCCATTGGCCTCCAGCCATTGCACCAGCGTCACCAGTGCCGGGTAGAAATCCGGGTCGCGCTTAAGCGCCGAGCGCAACAGACCTTCGACCTCCGAACCCCGGCCACTGGCCTGATACAACATCGCCAGATTCAGATTGGCCTCGGCACGCTCCAGCAGACTCTTCTGCACCGCTTCGTACTCGGCAATCGCTGCATCCCAGTTGGCTTGCGCCGCGCCAAGTCCGTTATTGCGCGCCACACTCAACAGATCCCGCGCGGCAACGATGCGCACGGCTTTCACCGGATCACCCAGCAACGGTGCCAACAACGGCGCGCGCTCCGGCGGCGGCAGGAATGCGCTGATCGCCCGCACGGCACTTTCGCGCACCTGAGGCGCCGGGTTCTTCAGATCTTGCGTGGCCAGCTTCAAGGCCTGTTCGCTCGGGTACAGCGGCAATTCCGCGAGCAACGTCGCCCGTTGGATCGCTGGCAGGTTGCTGCGCTGCAACTGCTCGTACAGCGCATCAGCAGCCCCCGGCTGGCCATTGCGGATCAGCCACAGGCTTTCGTCATAGCGCGGAGCTTGCGGTGCAGAGGAGGCATTCCATAACTTGAACTGCGCGGTGACCTTGTCGCCAGCCTTGCCCTGATGACACGTCAGGCAGGCATCCGGCGTGCCGAGTTTCTGCGCTCGCTCCGGGTTGGGGATGCTGAAACTGTGGTCATGGCGGAAGTCGTTGCCCATGTAGAACTTGCCCGGCATGTGGCAATCCACGCACTGCGAGCCAGGCTGACCCATGGTGTGGCGGGTGTGTTCGATGGAGTCGTAGTTCTTCGCCTGCAAGCCCTTGCCATCAACGCCCTCGACCGAGGTCTTGCCGGCAGTGTTGTGGCATTGCAGGCACACCGCGTTGCCCGCTGCCTTCAGTTCGCTGCTGTGCGGGTTGTGGCAGTTGCTGCAACGCACACCCTTGTCGAACATTTTGCTTTGCAGGAACGAGCCATGTTCGAACACCTCATCCTTGATCTTGCCGTCCAGCGCATACAGTTCGCGGGTGAGGGTGCTCGGCAGGTAGTCGTCCATCAGGCGTTTACCGACGCTGTAGCCATCGCCCAACGGGGCACGACGCGCGTGGCAGCGGGCGCAGGTTTCGATCTCGACGGTGGCGTTCTTGTCCTTCAGATCGATGTCAAAACCCTGATGAATCAGATCGCCTTTTTTCTGCGTCCATTCCAAGTGATTTGATGCCGGCCCGTGACACGCCTGACAACCGACACCAAGGCTGTTCCAGTGACTGTTGAAGGTGTTGCTCGCCGCATCGAAATTACGCTTGAACCCGGTGGTGTGGCACTCGACACACATGAAGTTGGCGTTCTGGCTCGGCTTGCTCCAGTGCAGCGGATTCTTGAAATTGACGCCTTGGCCGGGATAGAGGTGAAACCAGCGGTTTTTCTCGGTATCCCAGGCCACGCCGAGCGCCTGCAAACGACCTTCGCCGACCTCGATCAGATATTGCTGCAACGGCGCGATGCCGAAGGTGTAGGCGACTTTGAAGTCGGCGTTCTTGCCGTCGATACCGGGGGTGTTGAGCCAGAATTCAGCGCCCCTGCGCAAGAAGCGTGTGGTCTCGTTTTCGGCTTTGAAGGTGACGTTATTGAAGTCGCCGAGCATCGTTTCAGCGTTCGCCGGCTGCATCGCCAATTGGTGATGCGAGCCTTGCCAGTCCTTGACCTGTTCGGTGTGGCAGCCCTGGCATTGTTGCTCATCGACCATCGTCGCCGGTTTGCTTGCGAGCACGGCTTGCGGCTTGGCGGGGGCGACAACGGGGGCGCTGACCGGCGCAGGTTTCACCGGCACCGAAGCAGGGCTGAACAGAAACCAGCCGATCCCCGCCACGGCGGCGAGCAGCACACCGATGGTGATCGGGAACAGGTACTTTGAAATTGCAGATCGAGGCGAATCAGGGTCAGGTTGTGCTGTTTTATTTTTATGCTTGGGCATTGCGACTTCCGTAGTCCAGGTGCATTTGCCGTCTGGCGTGCGTTCAAGCTCGGTGCAGCTTTGCCGGATGACCGGCGTCTGTCAAATGACGCTTGTGATGCGCCGCGCAGCCTTGCGTGAATATTGTGCTTTGCAATCGCAATTACCGAGGTTTTAGCTATACCTGTAATTCCCCCGGACAAAGTTTTCGGCCTTCTGACAGGAGTTACAGCATGAAGCTAGCAGTGATGATGGGCACTCTGTGCATTGCCACCGTCGCAATGGTGGGTTGTTCCAGCAAAACCGTCGACCCGAAAGAGTACTCAGGCTTTCTCAAAGACTACAGCCAGCTCAAGGAAGCCAAATCTCCGTCCGGTGCCGAGGTCATGCGCTGGATCGATCCGAAGGTCGACATCAAGAAATTCACCAGCGTTTATATCGAGCCAACCCAGCTCTACCCGAAACCGCAACCGACCGCGAAGATCTCGCAACAAACCCTCAATGGCATCACCTCCTACTACGATCAGGCGCTCAAACGTGAGATCGGCAAAGACTTGCCGCTGGCCACCGGCCCGGGCCCAGGCGTGATTGTGGTGCGTGCGGCGATCACCGCCGTGAGCAGCAAGACCGAAGGCCTGCACGCGTATGAGGTGATTCCGATCGCTCTGGTCGCCGCAGCGGTCAGCACCGCCAGCGGTATCCGCGATCAGGAAACCACTCTGGCCACCGAAGCGGTGTTCCTCGATGGTGCGAATAACAAAGTCGTCGCGCAAGTGGTGCGCAAAGGCACCGGCAAGCCGTTGGAAAATGACAAGCAGGCGATGACGGCGAATGACGTCAAACCGGTGATCGATGGCTGGGCATCGGACTTGCGTCAGTCGTATCTGAAGCTCAAGTCCGGGTCCAAATGATCCAGCACTGCTGACTGCGCCATCGCCAGCAGGCTGGCTGCCACAGGGGATTTGTGAAGTTCACGCAAACCCTGTGGGAGCCAGCCTGCCAGCGATGGCGATCTATCAGGCGCCAGGTTACTGCCCGGTAAACCAGCGGAAATACGGATTCCCTCCATCCCAACGCATCACCTCGCGCATATCCCGCCCCCACGCATCGCGATCGCCGTCATAGGCATGCAGACTCGCCCGATAAAACTGCATCAGCCGCTGGCGATGGGTTTCCATGCGCTCGATGAACCCGGCATCGGCATTCACCAACAGCGGCGCCTGATACAGCTCCAGTAGCGCCGGCAACACCCGCGTGATCTCCTTGCTGCGCACCCACGGCGCATACTCGATCCGAGGCTGATCGTCGGTCACCGCTGGCGCATCGGCGGCAAAGCGTTCAAGCCCGGCACGGTCGGTGACCCAGGTCGCGAGCAGGGCAGCGGCTGAACCGATGCCGATATCCTGCAAGGTGCTGCGCACGCTGTCCTGCTGGAAACGCTCGGTGATTTTCGCCGCGTCCAGGGACATCGGTTGCAGCGAGCCCACCAGCAACATCTCGTGGAATTCGCTGGTCCACAGCGAGGCGTAAGGGAACACATCAAGGAAACTGCGCACCAGCGAGCGCGAGTCGTCGATGTTCTGCGTCGGCAACGGTAGCCATTGCGCGACGATGCCCTGTTGCTCCAGGCGACTTGCCGCCAACTGGTAGAAATCCCGCGAATACAGATTCACCACGCCGGCTGCGGACGGCGGTGGCGGTTCGAGGGTGATCAGGTCGTAGGTTTGCGCGCTGCGCAGCAGTTCCTGGCGCCCGTCGCGCAGACGCACATCGACGCCGGGATCGCTGGCGGCGTTGAAGTTGCCCTTGAACAGCGGCGCGGCTTTGACCACCGACGGCAGCAACTCGGCGACCACTCGATGTTCCAGGCCCGGATAGCGCAACATGGCGCCCGCGGTGATGCCGGTGCCGAAGCCGATCACCAGTGTCGAGCGTGGCTCACCGTTGTGAATCAACAGCGGCAGCAACGCTTGCACGCGCATATAGCGCAGTGAGGGCATGGCATCGCCGGTGTTCGACACGCCTTGAATGTACAAACGGTGGAAGGTGTTTTCGCCACGCCCTTGAGCGACCACCGCCACGGTGCCGCCGCGACCTTCTTCGTAGAATGCGAGCGTGCCGTTGCGCGCGCCGGGCAACAGGCTGGCGAGTTTGTCGACTGGGGTAAACACTGCGAGGACAACCGAAACCAGAGCGAGGGCGACTACTGCCTGACGCCGGCCTTTCTTCACGTGATGGCCCTTGCGCACGGCAAAGTAGCCGATGGCGGCGGCGATGATCGCCAGCAGGCCCAAGGTGCGCACCAGCCCCAGCAACGGAATCAGCAGGAAGCCGCAGAGCATCACTCCGACAATCCCGCCCAAGGTATTGAACGCCACCACCGCACCGACATCGCGGCCGACGCGCTCTTGTCCGACGCTCAAGCGCAGGGCCAGCGGAAAAGCCGCCCCGAGCAACAGCGTCGGCACAAACACGATACTCAATGCTGCGACTGCAAAACGCGCGCTCATGCCGGCCAGCTCACTGGCGCCCAGGCTCAATAGCCACATTTCCGCCTGACTTTGCGCGATCACCAGCCAGCGTCCGAGCACGGCGATTTCCAGCAGCGCGACCAGTCCGGCGCCGGCAATCAGCAAACCGAACACGCCCCACGGATCACGGATGCGTTCGACCCGGCGGGCGAGCAGGGCGCTGCCGAGAAACAGCCCGGTCAGATAGGTCGCCAGCACCACGGCAAATGCGTAGGTGCGGGTGCTCATGAACTGCACGATCGATTGCGACCAGACCACTTCATAGCCCAGCGCCACGCCACCGGCGATGGAGTACAGCCACAGCGCAGTTCGATCCGGAGCTTTTTCCGCGTGATGTTTGACGATGGTGGTTACTGGCGCCGGATGATGCCGGGCAAACCACAAAGCACCGACGGCGGCCAGCAGATTGAGCATCGCCGCAAACAACGCGCTGCCACGCACACCAAGGCTGGCAATCAACACGAACGCGGCGAGCAGGGTGCCGACAATCGCGCCCAAGGTGTTGGCTGCATATAACTGACCGCCAGCCTTGCCCGGGTCAGCGGCCAGCGAACGCACCAGCACCGGCAAGGTACCGCCCATCAACACCGCCGGCAGGCCAACCAGTGCGAACGGCAACAGCCAAGCCAGCAGCCCGACATGTTCTTGCAACCAGGCAAACGGACTGGCCGCCAGACTCATGGCCACGGTCGCGCCGACGCCGAGAATCGCCACCAGCACTTCCAGCCCGGCATATAGCAACACCGGTTGTTGCACACGGTCCGCCCAACGTCCGAACAGCCAGCCACCAAGAGCCAGTCCTGCGAAAAACGCGCTGATACCGGTGGTGATGGCGTAGACCTCGACGCCGACCACCAGCGACAGTTGCTTGATCCACAGCACCTGATAGACCAGCGCCGCCGCGCCGGAGATGCACAGCAGAAGGGCGGGGATCAGCAGTGCGGGAGCGGCGGTGTGTGAGGCGGGTATGGCCGACGGCTTGCTGGCGATACGTGAGGACATGCGGAGGCCTTAATTCAAATAGGACAGTTGATCGTTCCCACGCTCTGCGTGGGAATGCCTCATTGGACGCTCTGCGTCCGCTTCGGCAAGGGACGCGGAGCGTCCCGGGCTGCGTTCCCACGCAGAGCGTGGGAACGATCAATAAAAAACAGGGCCGCTCGCCGGTAAGGGCGAGCGGCAGTCCAGCGGTCTTACTGTGCAGCTTTCATCTTTTCGGCGATTTTCGCGTCAACCGCCGCGCGAACCTGGTCAACACTGAAGCTGGCCGGTTTCTGGCTCGGTGGATAATCGACGAAGGTCTGCAGGAAGGCCGCCGACTTCATCACGGCCATTTCGGTCAGATAAACGTTTTTCGTCGTCCAGTCGTAATACTGGTTGGAAACGATGTCGGCACGTTCATACGGGTCCATGCGCAGGTTGAAGATTTTCGGTACGCGCAGGCACACGAACGGTTCGCTCCAGACCTTGAACCCACCCGGTGCACGTTGTTCGCAGAACACCGCTTTCCAGTTACCGAAACGCGCTGACACCAGCACGCCGTCGTCGTTGAAGTAGTAGAACTCTTTACGCTCACTCTTCGGGCTCTGGCCGGTCAGGAAAGGCAGTTGGTTGTAACCGTCCAGATGCACCTTGAAGCTGGTGCCGCCGGCAGTCGGTGCCCAGCCTTTGAGCAACTTGTTGCCGACATCGGTTTCACCGGCCGCCGCGAGCAAGGTCGGGAACCAGTCCAGACCCGAGAACATCTCGTTGGTGACTTCACCCGGTTTGATCTTGCCCGGCCAGCGCACCATGGCCGGCACGCGGTAGGCGCCTTCCCAGTTGGAGTTCTTCTCGTTGCGGAACGGCGTGGTCGCCGCGTCCGGCCAGGAGAACTGGTTAGGGCCGTTGTCGGTGGTGTAGACGACGATGGTGTTGTCGGTGAGTTTCAGGTCATCGAGGGTTTTCAGCAGTTTGCCGACGTCGCCGTCATGCTCGATCATGCCGTCCGCATAATCGTTGCCGGGCATGCCGCTCTGGCCCTTCATCGAATCACGCACGTGGGTGTACAAGTGCATGCGCGTGGTGTTCATCCAGACGAAGAAGGGTTTGTCCGCCTTGGCCTGTTTCTCGATGAACGCTTGCGCCGCCGCCGTGGTTTCGTCGTCGATGGTTTCCATGCGCTTGGTGGTCAGCGCGCCGGTGTCTTCGATCTTGCCGTCGGCGAAGCTGTGGATCACGCCACGCGGGGAAACCGCTTTGACGAATTCGGGATCGTCTTTGGGCCAGTACGGACGCTCAGGTTCCTCTTCGGCATTGAGGTGATACAGGTTGCCGAAGAACTCGTCGAAGCCGTGGTTGGTCGGCAGGTATTCATCCTTGTCACCCAAATGGTTCTTGCCGAACTGGCCGGTAGCATAGCCTTGCGACTTGAGTGCCTGGGCAATGGTGATGTCACGTTTTTGCAGGCCGACCGGTGCACCCGGAACGCCGACTTTCGACAGGCCGGTACGCAGCGGCGTCTGGCCAGTGATGAACGAGGAACGGCCGGCCGTGCAACTGTTCTCCGCATAGTAGTCGGTGAACATCATGCCTTCTTTGGCGATTCGATCGATGTTCGGGGTCTTGTAGCCCACCACCCCCATCGAGTAGGCGCTGATATTGGTCTGGCCGATGTCATCGCCGAAGATCACCAGAATGTTGGGTTTTTCAGCCGCTGTGGCCGTAGCCGACAGCGCCATGACCGAAGTCGCCACCAAGGCGAGCTTGGGTAGCCATTTGCGTATGCGAGTCATCTGACTTGCTCCTTTTCGCGGGGGTCGTTTATTGCGACTAACGTTTATTGCAGTCCTGCAGCACGCTTTCTTATTGCACCTGCTCGGTGACCGGCGACTCGAACGGGTAGATCCGGCGCCATTCCGACGCCATGTCGACCACGGTCCAGCCACGGGAATTTGCTTCATCGAGGGCTTTGTCGAGCCGGCCGATATCGGATTGGCGGTCATAGGCCCATTCGCGTTTGGCGTCGGTGTGATGCACCAGGCCCATGAAACGCTTGCCGGGACCTGCGGCTGTCCACTGCAGCATCTGCAGGTCGCCGTCGGAGTTGCCGAAGGCGAGGATCGGCCGTTTACCGATCACCGCGTCGATGCTTTCCGGCTTGCCGGGGCCGTCATCGTTGTGCGCCAGTTTCGCTGTGCGCACGATCGAGGCCTGGCCGTCCTTGTATTGGAATGCAGTGATGAAGGTGGTGCCGATCACTTGTTCTGGCGGGATGCCGTAAACCTTCTCGGCGAAGGCGCGCATGAACCCGGTGTCGCCGCCGGAGACGATGTAGGTCTTGAAGTCCTGTTTGCGCAGGTAGTCGAGCATCTCCAGCATCGGCTGGAAGATCATCTCGGTGTACGGCTTGCCGGTTTTCGGGTGACGGGCCTGGCTGAGCCAGGTCTTGGCGTAATCATCGAAGGCTTCGGTGGTCATGCCGGTGTGAGTGGCGCCGAAAATCTTCAGCAGGCCTTCCATGCCTGACGCGGCGAGGGCTTTGTGATCGCTCTCCAGCACCGCTTTGAACGGCTGGGTGGTTTTCCATTCCGGATGCTGTGCGGCGTTGCGCTTGACCTCGTCGAAGGCGAACAGCAATTCGAAATAGGCCGGTTGTTCGCTCCATAACGTGCCGTCGTTGTCGAACACGGCGATGCGGTCGGCCGGTTTGACGAAGTCCTTGCTGGTCTGGTCGGTCACGGTCTGCACGAACTCGATAATGCTCTTCTTCGCCGGGCCGTCATTCCACGACGGCAGTGGCTCGTTGGCCTGGGCTAGCAGCGGCAGCGCAAGGCCCAACAACAGGGCGAGACCGAAACGTTGGCGGTGCAGGAGCGCAGTCGTCATGGGAAATCCTTCTCGTGAACGGGGTTGAGCGGGCGCAGGGCCGAGGCCGGTTTTGCGTGCTGCTGTGCGGCCTGACTGTGAAGCGTAGTCAATGATTCGCGCAGTTGAACGAGTGTTTGTCCGGTGCTCGGCTGGCGACCGTAAAGCCCGCGTAACAGGCCTTGCAGGCGCGGGCCGGCATCGACCAGTTTCAGCCCCAGCTGACTGCGGCGTAGCCACAGGTACAGCGCGCTCAATTGAGGAGGGCGGGCTTGCAGTTGCGCATCGATTTGTTGCCAAGCGAAGTCGGGCGATTGCTGCCACGCCCTTTGTTGCGCCTGCCGGCGCGCTTGCCAGTTTTTTCTGGCGCGGCTTAGTACAGGACGCAACAGATAAGCGGCGCCGACGACTGCCGCGAGCACGGTCAGCCACAGCAGCCAGCGCGTGGAGAATTGCAGGCGATTCTGGCCCAGTTGCTTGAGGTCTTCGCTGATTGAAAACACCGGTTTGTAGGCAGTGCCTGCTACTGCCTCGAATGTCACCGCTGGCACTTGCGCGGTGCGAGATTGCCGGGTGCTGGTGTCCCACCACTTCACGTCAATGGCCGGCAAGGTGTGCGAACCGGCCTTGTCGATGCGATAGGTGACGCTGTCGATGCGCTGACCACCAAGGATGTCGCCGCGACCGTCATCGAGACTGGTGACCTGCGGGGTTTTTGCATAGCGGCTCAGGCCGGCAACATCACCGAGCGCTGGAATCGGCAGGGCCATCGCCAGTGCACCGTCCGCTTGCAGGGTCAGTTGCCGGGTGATGCTGTCGCCGACTTTTAACGGCGTGGCTGAGTTGACGAGGGTTTGCGTGAGGCGCGCGCCGCTGGCCACCAAAGGTGTTTCCCCGGGTTGGAAACCGGGTGGCTGTGCTGCGCTGAACTGCACGGATTGGCTTTGCGCAATGATTTCAGCGGTGGCCTGACCGGGTGTAGCGCGCACAGTCAGAGAAGGGATTTCAAACGTGCGGGCGACGTTCGGGGTGATCCGGTAGCTGTAGCGCAAACCGCTGAAGGCCTGGCCGTCGATGGTTTGATTGAGGTGCTGGGCCTGACCGTCTGGGGGCACGACCAGGGCGCCGTCGAGTTTCAGTTCGGGCAGGGTGGCGGCGCTGGTGAACCAAGTGTCGGTGAGGACGTCGACTTGCAGCTCGACCAGACCGCCAACCATGGCGCCTTCGGCGGGTTGCAGGTGGGCCTGGACTTTGAGTTGGGGTTCGGCGGCAAAGGCCTGAAGTGTGAACAGGCCACTGGCTAGACCTATCAGCAGAGCTGTGGTGATCCGGCGGGCCCCTTCGCGAGCAAGCTCGCTCCCACAGGGGGGCTGCGGTGTACACAAGTCCACTGTGGGAGCGAGCCTGCTCGCGAAGGCGGCAGGAGGGTTTGGAAGCTTCATGGCTTGGCCCCCACCTGATCCTGCAAGCTGAACTTCTGCTTGAGAAACTTCGCCGGCGAGGTGGTCAGGTTCTGCAGCCACAAAGCATCGGACGCAGCCTGCTCGGTCTCGACCTGTTTGCTCTGACCCTTACCCGGCGCCTTGTCGAATTTCACCTCGTCGGGCTTGGTCTCCGGGGCGTTTTTTTCGGCGCTTTCGGTGTCCTTGAGCAAGGCCTGGGCCAAGGCCAGATTGGCCGTCGCTTCCGCGAATTGCGGTTGCAGCTTCAAGGCTTGGGTATACGCAGCGATGGCTTCATCGAACTTGAAGCGGCGCACGTAAATATTGCCCAGATAGAAATACGCCTGCGGCGTGTCGAGCCGCGCGAAAGTTGCCAGCGCGAGGTCGTAATCGGCCGCGTGATACGCCGCGACACCTTTCCAGTATGGGTCGACAAACAGCGCAGCGGCTTGCGGTAGATGCTCATGTTCAAAGGCCCAGCGCCCTTGCTGATCGCGGGTGAAGAAAGCGTCGGTCAGGGCGTTGGCCTGTACTGGTGCTGCTGGCCAGCTCAAGCCAATCGCCAGTGCCAGCGCAGGCATCCAGTTGACGCTCCAGCCCTTGCGCACATTGCACAGCGCCAACAGCAACAACGGCCAGCACAGCCAGTAACCGGCGTCTTTCCAGTGCAGTTCGCGCTGCTCGGCGCTGGCACTCTGAAAATGCTGCTGCGCGTGCAACTCGATCCAGTCCAGATCATCGTCATTGACGGTCAGGCTACCCAGTGGCGCATCGAGAGCGGAGGCCAGTTGCTTGATTGCTGCCGGATCGAAACGGCCCAGTGCCGGGCGCCCGTTGGCATCGGTGCGCGGCTGGCCGTTGGCATCATGGATAATGCCGCCGTCCTCATTGCCGACCGCCAATACCAGCACTTGCAACGGGCTGTCGCCCACACGCTTGTCGAGGCCGTCGAGTTCTGCGGTGTCGGCGCCGTCAGTGATCAGCAGCAGGCTGCCGGGTGTTTTTTCGGCATTGAGCAACCGTTTCGCCTGATCGATCACCGCGCCGACATCTTTGCCCGGCTTGTCGATCAGCCCAGTACCCAAGGCTTGAATAAAGGTGTCGAGCAGCGCCGGATCGTCGGTCGCTGGCAACACCAGATGCGCGCTGCCGGCGTAGGCGATCAGTGCGGTGCGAGCGCCAGCGCGGCGCTGGATTAGATCATGCAGTTTGTGTTTCGCCGCTTCCAGTCGGCTCGGCTGCACATCGCTGGCGTCCATTGATGGCGACAGATCCACGGCGACAATCAACGGCGCACGATTTTCCAGAAAGTCCGGCCGATCCTGTTCCCAAGTCGGCCCGGCCGCTGCAATTGCGCCGAGGATCAACAGTGCGCACAGCAGGTGCACCGGGCGCAGGCGCTGATGGTCCTGCGGCGTCACCAGCAGGTGTGGCAAAAGGTGCTCGGCGATATTGCCGCGTAGCCGTCGTTGCAGGTCGCGACCGCGACGCCAAAGCAGCGGCAGCACGGCGCCGAACAGCGCGAGCAGCAGCCATAGTGGACGCAGGAAATGGAAGTCGCTGAGGTTGATTTCCATCTCAGGCCTCCTGCCGCTGACGGGCGAAGGCTAGGCGCACACGCAGCAACGCGCCGAGGTGGTAAAGCGCCAACAGCGCAACCGCCGCGCCCAGCGGCCAGTAGAACAATTCGCGCTGCGGTTGATGGCTGAGGGTCTTCACTTGATGCGGGGTGAGGCGATCAAGGGTGCTGTAGACCTGATCCAGCGCGTTGCGGTCTTCGGCGCGGAAGAACTGGCCGCCGGTGGTTTTGGCGATCTGTTCCAGCGCCGACAGGTTGACCTTGGCCTCACCGGACGCGCTCGGGTCGCCGATGCCGATGGTGTGAATGATCACGCCTTTGTTGGCGGCCATTTCTGCGGCGTGATCCGGGGTGATTGCACTGCTGGTGTCATTGCCGTCGGTGAGCAGGATCAGTACTTTTTCCTGCTCGTGGGCCTGATCGAGCAGCTTCAGGCTCAAACCGATGGCATCGCCGATCGCGGTATTCGGGCCGGCCATGCCGATACCGGTGTCGGCCAGCAGCAGCGACAGGCTGGCGTGATCGAGGGTCAGCGGCGCCTGCGGGTAGGCGCCGGTGCCAAACACGATCAGACCGAGACGGTCATCCTTACGTTTGTCGATGAAGCCTTGCACCACGTCTTTGACGGCAGCGAGACGATTGATTTTTGCGCCACTGGCGTTGGTGAAGTCTTCGGTTTCCATCGATTGCGAGAGGTCGATGGCAAGCATCAGGTCGCGCACCGGTTGTTGCCGTTCGATGGGTTTTTCCACGAATACCGGGCGTGCGGCGGCCAGCACAATCAGCGCCCAGACGAGGATATTCAGCAGCAGTTGCCAATGATTGCGTCGGCTGCCGACGATGCCGGGTGCTTCACCGACGGCGCGGCTCATCGCTGCGAAAAACGGCACGCGCACGGCGCTGCGGGCCTCGTTGTAGGCGGGCAGATAGCGGTAAGCCAACCAAGGTAATGGCAGCAGGAGCAACAGCCAGGGGTAATCAAGCTGCCACATGGTGATGCTCCATCCAGTATTGGCAGGTCTCGAACAGGGCCAGGCGTTGCGGCGCGGGGAGGGCGCGCAGGGTGCCGTCGGGGGCGTAGGCGAGTTGTGCGAGTTGGGCGCTGAAGTCTGCCGGCAGCGGTTTCTTGCTGTGTTGCTGCAAAAAGACTTGCCAATCCTCCCGCCCAAGCGCTGCAACCCCCTGTGGCAGCGAGCTTGCTCGCGAAAGCGGTGTGTCAG
The DNA here is from genome assembly GCF_054070155.1 of Pseudomonas sp. SDT291_1_S447. Classification (NCBI taxonomy): domain Bacteria; kingdom Pseudomonadati; phylum Pseudomonadota; class Gammaproteobacteria; order Pseudomonadales; family Pseudomonadaceae; genus Pseudomonas; species Pseudomonas sp. SDT291_1_S447. Next base: position 7,808 of record NZ_JBSVXS010000081.1, on the reverse strand, counting down.
ACACCACAGATGTTGAATGTACCGGCCTCTTCGCGAGCAAGCTCGCTCCCACAGGGTTTGCATTTCGCCGGAGAGGTTTGTGCATCGGCATCGAGAGCGCCACGCGCTTGAGCAGTTCCGGCAGTTCACGCAGGGCATTGAGGTCATCACTGCGACCACGCAACTGCGCCAGACGCGCCAGGCCCTCACGGCGATATGCGTCCCTGTGCCATTGGCGGTAACGCCGAATCCCGATCAACAACGCGGCCAATATCAGCAGGGTAAGCAACACCCACCACCCCCACGTCTGCGGCGCATAACTGACCGGCGTAGGCAGGCTCAGCTCTTTAAGCTGTTCGATGCTGGGGATATTCGGGTTCATCGCCGTGCTCCGGCGCTTTTACCTAGCTCGGCACGCAGTTGCGCATGAGCCTCTTCGGCAGTGCTGAACATCATCAGCGGCACCTGACTGCGGCGCAGCAGGTCGGCAACGTCTTTCAGCCGACCGCTGAGAAAGTCCCCCAGCGGTTGGTGGACGTTGCGTTTTTCCACCGCCAGTTCCACTTGCAATTCGCCTTGGGTAACCAGCAGGCGACCATTGGTTGGCAGCTTCATCGCCAGCGGGTCGTAGACCTGTAGCGCAATCACATCGTTGTGCGCCGACAATTGCCGCATCAGTTGCAAGGTGCGCTCGCCGGCCCCGGCGAAGTCGCTGACGATGCAGATCAAATGGTCGTGTCCGGCGAGCGCGAGGCATCGCTGTAGAACTTTGTCCAGTTGATCCTCATCTTCAGCGTCCGGATTGGCCGCGCTGAGTGCCTGATTCTGCTCGGCAATACGGCTGAGCAAGGCTTCCACGCGTTTGCGGCTGCGCAGCGGCGCAATGCTGTCGATGCGCTGATCGTTGAACACCAGCCCGCCGACCCGATCACCCGCGTTGAACACCATCCACGCCGCCAATGCCGCGAGCTCAGCGCCGAGGGCGGATTTGAAGCTGCGTTGCGAGCCGAAGAACATCGACATGCGCTGATCGACGACGATCAACGCCGGGCGGTCGCGCTCTTCGGTGAAGGTGCGTACCACCGGTTTGCCGGTACGCAGCGAAGCGCGCCAGTCGAGGTGACGCAAATCATCGCCCGGCTGATAGCGGCGCAATTCATCGAAATTCAGGCCACGGCCACGCAGGCGCGAAGCATGGTTGCCGGCGAGGATGCTGCCCCGAGGCTGACGGGCAAGAAAACTCAGGTCACGGGCTTTGAACTCCAGCGCCATCAATTGCGCGAGAGAGACGTAGACCAGACCTTCGTCGTTCATGCCGGGATCGCCACCTTGTCGAGAATCCGATCGAGCACCTCATCGGCACTGACGCCATCGGCCACCGCGTCGTAGCTCAATTGCAAACGATGGCGCAGCACTGGATGCACCACCGCGCGCACGTTGTCCGGCGAAACAAAGTCCTGACCCTGCAGCCACGCATCGGCACGCGCGCACCGGTCCAGGCCAATGCCGCCGCGCGGGCTGGCGCCGATGGCAATCCAGCGCGCGAGGTCTTCGTCGTAGTCGGCGGGATGGCGGGTGGCGTTGATCAGGTCGATCAGGTAGCTGTCGATGGCTGGCGACACATGCACGGCGCTGACTTCCTTGCGCGCGGCGAAAATCACCTCTTGCGACAGGCTGAAACCCTTGGCCGGTGTGGTGTTGGCGCTTTGGGCAAACTCCTCGTTGCGCAGCAGCCGCAGCACTTGGCTTTCGTTTTCGGCACTCGGGTAGTCGAGCAGGACTTTCATCAGAAAACGGTCCATCTGCGCTTCCGGCAACGGATAGGTGCCTTCCTGCTCGATCGGGTTTTGCGTCGCCACGACGATGAACAATTCCGGCAACGGGTGGCTGTTGCCAGCCACCGTAATCTGGCGTTCTTCCATGGCTTCGAGCAGCGCTGCTTGCACCTTCGCCGGCGCGCGGTTGATCTCGTCTGCCAGAATCAAATTGCCGAACAGCGGCCCCGGCTGAAAACGGATTTCGTTTTTGCCTTCGACCTGATGCAGCACCTCGGCGCCAGTAATGTCCGAGGGCAGCAGATCCGGGGTGAACTGGATGCGGCTCATCTTCGCGTCGAGGTGTTTGGCCAGCGCCTTGACCGTGCGGGTCTTGGCCAGCCCCGGCAGACTTTCCAGCAACAAGTGACCGTTGGCCAACAGGCCGAGGAGGATCTGGCGGATCACCTGATCCTGACCGAGTACGGCTTCGGCGATACTGGCTTGCAGGGCGTTGAGGTCGGTAAGCGCAGTCATGGGGGCAGTCCTTTGTATCCGGTCTAGAAAAAGGCCAGGGTCAGATTGACGCTGAAGCCGTTGCCTTCAGGGCGGTTCTTGGTGTCGAACTCCGGCACCCAGCGCGCGCTGATATTGGCTTGCGCGTCGGCGAATTTTCCGGCCCAGCCGATCACCGGACCGGCACCCACAGCGCGTCCGCGATAGCCGTGCAGGAAATCGGCAGTGTCGCCTTTGTCATCGGTGATCTGTTGGATGTAGCCGGCCGCCAGCCCAGCACTCCAGCCACTGCCCAATCCGTGGGTCCACAACGCATCGAGGGTGAAAATGTTGCCGTTGCGATAATCCGTGGCGCGGTTCTCGGTGTAGAACTCAAGCCCGCTGGAGAGAGTGAATTCGCCACCCTTGCCGTCGAGATGCGTGAAGGCGACGGTCGGCATGAATGTGTAGTTGTTCTGTCCGGGGTTGGCCAGCCGGTCTTTGTTGTAGGCCCCGGTGGGCACATAAATCGGCAGCGAAAACGCGATGTGGTTGAGTTCGTCGAAGTGATAACCGGCGGCAATCGGTGTGATCAGCGGGTCGGCGAACTGCGTGCCGGAATCACTGGTGCCGAGGGTCCGTCCACGAGGCCCGGTGATGGCCGCATTGATGTCGGTGTACTGCAGCGGGATGCCGATGGCGGAGGCGAAATTCCATGGCCCTTTGCCGGTGTCCCACACATGCGTCAGGTTGGTCATGGTGTAGGACACTTTCAGGTCGAGCCCGGTGCTGACTTCACCGGAAACCGGCGCGCCACGGCTGCCTTTCAGCGAGCCGTCGTACCAGATGCTGGTCACCGAGACCACCCAACCCGGTTCCGGCGGGACGATCCCGGCATTGGAAAACACCTGCTGACCAGTGATCGGTCGGCCGACGCCGCCCTCTGCTGCGTAAAGCAGAGGACTGCCGATCATGCACAGCGCCAACAGCGGGCGCACAACGTTGGGCTTGATCATCAAAAACTCCGCTTATTGTTTTGAGTTGATCGGGTTGAGCAACGGCATTTTCCATTCACCGCTGGCGACTTCTGGTTTCGGCAGATAAAGACGCAAGATCCCGTAGAACGGCCCGTTTGGCGCTGGTAGCCAGTTGGCCTGTTTGTCCTTGCCCGGGCTCTTGTGCTGCACATACAGGGTCAAGCCACCGTCGGCGTCGAGCGTAAGATCCGGCAGCATTCGCGAGTTGATCAGGTAGCGATTCAACGGGTTGGCCACCAACAGTTTGGTTTTGCCGTCGTACATCGTCAGCGACCAGAACGCATCCGCCGGGGGCAGGGCGCCCTTGTCGAAATGCAGGGTGTAATCGTGTTTCGAGGCGTCGGCTGGCTGGCCGTCCTTGTCGACGAAATAGCCGATGTAATTCGCTTCTTCAGCTGAGTTGCCAAAGATGCCCATGTTGGCGCCGGCGTAGCGGTACAGGTAATTGCCCTTGAGGTGATCGCGGGTGCCGAAGAAATCCCCGCTGGTCACTTGATGGGTGTCGACCTTGTCCTTTTTGAACGCGGCAAATTCGGCTTTGGCATCGCTGATGCCGTCCTCGAGCGCTTTGCGTTGCTCGGCTGAGAGTTTCTTCAGGTCGAACGGCTGGCCAGCGCCGATACCGATTTTGCTGAAGCGTGCGAGCAGATCCTTCTCGACATCCTGCGGCGGGGTGAACGCCAGCATGAAATTCAGGTAACGAAACAGCTCCGGGGTTTCGCTCATGGTCGGCGTCGGTTTCGGCCAGCTGACCTTGGGTGCCGGGGCCGGGGCTTTTTGTTTGACGTAGTGACTGAGGGTTTCGACCTTGTAGCCTTTCTGGATCTGCTTGACCTTGACCAGGTCCTTTTCATCGAACAATTGCGTGCGATACAGCGCGTAGGTGAGGTTGCTTTCGCTGCGCAGCAGGCGATCGATGTTGACCGGTTGCTGACCTTGCCAGTCAGGCCCGGCAATCATGAAATGCCCACCGTTGTTGCCGGTGCTGCGCGTGCCCAGATAGGCGAAGTTCTGCGTGTACGCGTCGATCAGTTGCACCGAGTAATAACGGTGTTCTTCGATCGGCGGCAGGGTCAGGATCAGCGGCTCGGTGCGCAAGTCCATCCAGACGAAGGAGTAGGGCGTGTCGGCGTTGGGCGTGACAAACGCAGTGTCTTTGGCGGTGAAAGCCTTGGCCGTGTTGCCGATCTGGTTCAGCGGCGCCTTGTAGTTCGGGCTTTTGCTGTCGATGGCCTGGGTGTAGAGGGTTTTGTACATCTCGACCACCGGAAACCCGTACAGGTACGCCTCCTTGGCGATACTGCGCGCTTCCTGCAGATCGGCAGGGAAATCCTGGGCGCCGACGCCGCAACTGACAAACATCGTCATCAGGCTGTAACCGGCGGCTTTCAAGGCTGGGTGCATAGCGAATTCCTTATTTGCCGAACGTCACGTTAAGACCGGCATAGAGGGTTAACTGCGGCAGGCCGTCGCCTTTGCGGTCGGCCGTCCACTGCGGCTCGAAGAAGGCGTTGAGAATGTTGCTGCCGGACTTCCAGGCTTTGCCGACACCTAGGCCGATCGGGATGTAGTGCGTGTCGTTTTTCAGGTCGAAAGTCCAGATGCCGGTGGAGCGCAGATACCAGCCTTTTTCCAGGTTATGGATGATGAAGGGCTGCAGGGTTGCGCTTTCGACATGGGGGCGATCGTTGTCGCCGGCAAACGAGCTTTGGTACTGCACCAGCGCGCCGAGCAGGCCGCGTGGTGAGGCATCGATAGCCACCGCAGCCAGACCCCCTTGCCACTTCCCGGTGCCGAGTTCGTCCTGTTCGGCGGTCGGCGCGGTGATCAACGGGCCTACGCCCAGTTGCACGCCTTCGGATTTAAGAATGAAAATATCGAACAGGTTCAGATCACCGATGCCGGTGCTGTAACCCTTGTGCGGATCGGGGCGAGTGCTGATCGGCAGTGTGGCGCGAACCAGTTGCGGCACGCCGATGAAATCGTTGGGAGCAATCGGCAGGGTTCCGCGCAGCAACACGTCATTGCTGTGCGCGTTGCTGTCGTAGAGTTTCGGAGTGTAGTAGTCCTGCAGATTGGCGCCGGGCGCGACGTTCAACGGGTTGTTGCTCTTGTTCGAGTCCTCGGCGTTATCCGCTTGCGCGTAACACGCAGCCGCTATCGAGCTCGCAAAAAAAAGAGTCTTCCCCACTCGATTGAACATCATCCCCGATTCCCTGGTGGCTTTTGGATAACTCGGCACTTCTCGGCCGTTACGGCGTAATCCCTTTCTTATCAAGCCTGTAGGACACGTCTGAATGACGCTAGCAGCTAATCGGGAGTTAGCCAGTCGAATGGATTAATTCTTTGGTTTTGTCTACGGGTTCACAGATGATTGTGTACCAACTATTCCATTGCTTACGGTGTAGGAGCTGTCGAGTGAAACGAGGCTGCGATCTTTTGATCTTGTTTTTTAAATGCAAAATCAAAAGATCGTCCGATCGCGGCCCGAGCCTTCGGCAGCTCCTACCTGTGCGTATTTCAATTCGGGATGTTTAAAGGTTGTTTTGAATTTGCGGAACGTTCCCACAAGGTTTTCAGGTTGTCCGTCGGACGTCGAGTCTCTAGCCTGTGTTCGTCGCTGCCAAATCAGCGACCGGGACTGGAAACCCCGGGGGAAAACTGAACGCAACAGCACCGTTCATGACGTATGCTTGCGCACCTTTTTTGGTGCGTACTTAGTTATGGCGGCTGTGCGTGGGGGACCTTCGGGTCGTCCGGGTTTCTCTGTCCCCCGGGTTTCCAGCCTGCGTACAGCTGCCACCCATTCGACCGGAAGCCGAATGGACCAGCTCCACAGTTCGGATAGAGAAAACACTATGAAAAAGCCAACACCCAATCCCCCAGAATCAGACGCCGACACCACATCCCCCTACGCCTCAGTCGACAGTAAAAAACTTCACGAAGCCGCCGACCGCGCCCTCGACTACTACCTCAATCCCGCCGCCCGCATCATGTCCAGCGCCAACGAGCCGGAACCCATGTACCTCGCCAATCCCAGGTACAACACCGAATCCCTGCTAGCCAACGCCAGCGAAACCCTCGGCTCGGCCAGCGAGATGCTGATCAACTTCGCCGCCTCGCTGGAAACCTCGCAGCGCAAGACTGCATTGGGCATCGCGCAAGTCGTCATGCTGGGGGAACTGGCGGTGAATCAAGCCCTGGATCACGTCGAACTCAAGAACTGATCTCTGTTGAATGATCGTTCCCACGCTCTGCGTGGGAATGCAGCCCTTGACGCTCTGCGTCAAATTCGCAAGTTGAACTCAGAGCGTCCCTTGAAAGACGATTGGGCATAACCGTGACAATTGCAGGAGCAAAGGTTTGATAAGGAAGATGGTTACAAACAGGCGGATTAGCCTATGGCTGGTGGCAGTTTTATCCGTCAATGCGATTTTTTTGGCTTTCCTGATTTTTGGTGATAGCGGGGAGGGGCACGACAGGAAAATGATCAAAACCAAAGAGCCGTTGCTGATTGAAGGACCAAATGGCGACGAGAGTTACTATGTCCTGCCTTTGGGCACTACGCTTTATCACGATAAAAACTTTCCTGAAGGGCATGACCGCTATGTGGTGTATCTCAACCATAAAGGTGCAATTGCACACGAAGAAATTCCCATGAAGCCTGAATATGGCGGTTCATTTATCGATCCGCTCTGGCTGGCCAATGTTAATGAGGAAACCTTGAAAGAAATTTTCAAACGTTTTCCGCTTTCCAGAACAGATGTCGCCGCTGCGATCAAGGCCAATGAAATAACCAAGGATGATCTGGCTGACATCATCCGCTCTATGCCCGACTGATCGGTTCCATAGCTGTCGAGTGAAACGACGCTGCGATCTTTTGATCTTGTGTTTTAAGAACAGAATCAAAAGATCGCAGCCTTCGGCAGCTCCTACATGGGGATATCCGGTTTAGCCGTTTTTCTTGGCCTGTTCGCGGATGCGTTCTTCTTGGGCGCGTGCTTCGGGGGTGAACTCGGCGCCGAAGTCTTCGGCAGAGAATATCTGACGGATTTCAATATCAGACTCGCCTGGCATCGGGTTAGGGCAGCGCTTGACCCATTCGATGGCTTCTTCTTTCGACTTCACTTCCCAGATCCAGTAACCGGCCACCAGTTCTTTGGTCTCGATGAACGGCCCGTCGATGACCGTGCGTTTGTCACCGGAGAAATGCACGCGAGCGCCTTTGCTGCTCGGGTGCAGGCCGTCGGCGTCGATGAGGATGCCGGCCTTGACCAGTTCTTCGTTGAAGTTGCCCATGGCGGTGATCAGCTCTTCGCTGGGCATGATGCCGGCTTCCGAGTCGGCGCTGGCTTTGACAAGGATCATGAATCGCATGGCAGTTACTCCGTGGATTGTGGGGATTCGTTGTTTAGTCGAACGAGCCAGCGGTGAATCGACAGGGTCTCTGGTAAAAGATGCGGAGAATTTTTCACACCGCAGATCTAATTGTAGGAGTGAGCCTGCTCGCGATGGCGGTGGGTCATATGCGCAGATGTTGGCT
>NZ_JBSVXS010000080.1:0-25014 GCF_054070155.1 Pseudomonas sp. SDT291_1_S447 | reverse complement strand
TAAAGACAAAAGATCGCAGCCTGAGGCAGCTCCTACATCGACCGAGTGAAAACCCGATCTTGTAGGAGCTGCCGCAGGCTGCGATCTTTTGATTTTCAGTCAGCGACAGCGCTGAGGATTTTGTGGGCGATCTTCACCCGCTCAGGAATCGGGAAGTTCTTGTTAGCCATGATCACGATGCCCACGTCCTTGCTCGGCACAAACGCCACGTAGGTCCCGAAGCCACCCGTCGAGCCGGTCTTGTTGATCAACACATCTTCAGGTTGCGATTGCGGCGGATTCAGCCACTGCACCTTGTGCGCCTCCATGACCATTCCCGTCGAGTTGCCCGCCAGCAAGCGATCAAGGCTGATCGGGTAGCGGTACATTTCCCAACCCAGACCTTGGGTCATGTCGCCAACCGTGTAGTAGCCGGTGTGGGTGTTGGCGATGGTTTTTTGCAGTACCGCTTCAAGCGTTTCAGGCTTCAGGTTGGCCTGCACGTAACGCAGCATGTCCACGGCGCTGGTTTTCACACCGTAGGCCTGCGCGTCCAGCGCACCGGGCGTAACGCGGACCGGTTTGTCGTTCTTGTCGTAACCCTGCGCATACAGGTCCATTTGCGCGGCCGGCACGCTGAGGTAGGTGTGCTGCAAACCGAGTTTCGGCAGCAGGGTTTGTGTCATCGCCTGATCAAACGGTTGGCCCAGGCTTTTCGCGGCCAGATAACCGAACAAACCCAAACTCGGGTTGGAGTACTGGCGATGGCTGCCTGCCGGATAAACCGGTTTCCACTGTTGGAAATAGCCGAGCATCTTGTCAGACGAATCCCATTGCGCCGGGAATTGCAGCGGCAAACCGCCGGCACTGTAGGTGCCCAGTTGCACCACGCTGATGTTGTCGAAGGCATTGCCTTTCAATTCAGGCCAGAGCTGACTGGCCTTGCTCGACAGGTCCAGGTTGCCGGTCGCTTGGGCGTAACCGGCGAGGGTGGCGGTGAAGGTTTTGCTCACCGAGCCGATTTCGAACAGGGTGTTTTTGCTGACTGTTTGCCGAGTGTCTTTGTTGGCGACGCCGTAGTTAAAGTAATGCGGCTGACCGTTGATGGTCAGTGCCACGCTCAGGCCGGGAATGTTCTGTTGTTGCATCACGGGCGTTACCGCGTCGTTGACCAATGCTTGCAGCTGCGCAGCGTCGGGCGCGGCTGCGAGGCAGGATGTAGCGCCAAAAAACAGACCGAAAGCGGCGCAGGAAATGACTTTGCTCGATTGAATGGATGACATGAATGAACCACTCTCCATGAGTGTTGATGATGTTATCCCGCTACACTGCGGGCGATTATTTCGTTGGGCGACTGATCAGCGCCGTCAATCTAGTCAGCGCGGCGCCAATCGACAAACGACGAAAACTCGCACGAGCCATTAGAAAAATTTGGGGCTGGGCATGATTCGACCGCAATTGCCGCTCAACGCACTGCGTGCCTTTGAAGCGTCCGCACGTCATTTGAGCTTCACCCGCGCGGCGGTGGAGCTGTGCGTTACCCAGGCTGCTGTCAGCCATCAGGTCAAAAGCCTGGAAGCGCAACTCAACGTCACCCTGTTCAAACGCCTGCCCCGTGGGCTGATGCTGACCAGTGAAGGCGAAACTTTGTTGCCGGTGCTGAGCACCTCGTTCGATCACATCGCGCAGATTCTCGAACGCCTCGCCGGAGGACAGTATCGCGAAATGTTGACCGTCGGCGCGGTCGGCACCTTCGCCGTGGGTTGGCTGTTGCCGAGACTGGCGGACTTCCGGGCGAAACATCCGCTCATAGATTTGCGGCTGTCGACCAACAACAATCGCGTCGATGTCGCGGCAGAAGGGCTGGATTATGCGATCCGCTTTGGCGCCGGGGCGTGGCATGGCATTGAGGCGACGCGTTTGCTGGATGCGGCGCTGTCGGTGTTGTGCGTGCCGGACATCGCCCGGCAATTGCATTCGCCGGGGGATTTGCTGCAACAGACCTTGCTGCGTTCCTATCGCACCGATGAATGGCCGGAGTGGTTTCAGGCTGCCGGGTTGGCAACCCATGCAGCGCCGCCGCAGAGCATTGTTTTCGATTCATCGTTGGCGATGATGGAGGCGGCGTTGCAGGGCAGCGGGGTGGCGTTGGCGCCGCCGCTGATGTTCGCCCGGCAACTGGCGGCGGAGGCGATTTGTCAGCCGTTTGCGATTGAGATTACGACGGGGAGTTACTGGTTGACGCGGTTGCAGTCGCGCCCGGAAACGGCGGCGATGAGTGCGTTCAAGGAGTGGCTGCTACAGGCTTCCGTCTAGCGTAAAACCCTGTGGGAGCGAGCTTGCTCGCGAAAGGGGGAGGTCAGTCAACATTACTGTCTATGACACACCGCATTCGCGAGCAAGCTCGCTCCCACAGGGGGCAGTGGTGGATTGGATATCAGTTTCAGCGCACCAGACACGGCCGCTTGTTATCGAATTTCCAACCCGGAATCAGAAACTGCATCGCCACGCTGTCATCGCGTGCGCCGAGGCCCATGCCTTTATATAGCTCATGAGCCTTGGCCACCTGATCCATATCCAGCTCGACACCCAGTCCCGGCTTCTTCGGCACCTGCACCAGACCATCGACAATTTGCAGCGGCGCCTTGGTCAACCGTTGGCCGTCCTGCCAGATCCAGTGGGTGTCGATCGCGGTGATCTCGCCCGGTGCGGCCGCAGCGACATGGGTGAACATCGCCAGCGAGATATCGAAGTGGTTGTTGGAATGCGAACCCCAGGTCAGGCCCCATTCATGGCACATCTGCGCCACACGCACCGATCCCTGCATGGTCCAGAAATGCGGGTCGGCCAGCGGGATGTCCACCGACTGCAACTGGATCGCATGACCCATTTCACGCCAGTCAGTGGCGATCATGTTGGTGGCGGTTTTCAGCCCGGTGGCACGGCGAAACTCAGCCATCACTTCGCGGCCGGAATAACCGTTTTCCGCACCGCACGGGTCTTCGGCATAGGCGAGCACCTGATGCTGGTCGCGGCACAAACGAATGGCTTCTTTCAGTGACCACGCGCCGTTCGGATCGAGGGTGATGCGCGCATCAGGAAAGCGTTCAGCCAGCGCCGTCACCGCTTCGATTTCGGCATCACCGCTGAGCACGCCGCCCTTGAGCTTGAAGTCCTTGAAACCGTATTTCGCGTGGGCCGCTTCGGCGAGGCGTACCACGGCTTCGGCAGTCATGGCTTTCTCGTGACGCACGCGGAACCAATCATTGTCGGCGTCCGGTTCGCTGCGATAGGCGAGGTCAGTTTCGCGTTGATCACCGACATAAAACAGATAGCCGAGCATCTTCACTTCATCGCGTTGCTGGCCTTCGCCAAGCAGCGCCGCCACCGGTACATCAAGATGCTGACCGAGCAGATCGAGCAGGGCGGCTTCGAGGCCAGTCACCGCGTGAATGGTGATGCGCAGATCGAAAGTCTGCAGGCCACGACCGCCGGCATCGCGGTCAGCGAAGGTCTGGCGCACTTGATTGAGGATCTTCTGATAGGTGCCGATCGGGCTGCCGACTACCAGACTGCGTGCATCTTCGAGGGTCTGGCGAATGCGCTCGCCACCGGGCACCTCGCCGACGCCGGTGTGGCCGGCGTTGTCCTTGAGGATGACGATGTTGCGGGTGAAAAACGGCCCGTGGGCGCCACTCAGATTGAGCAGCATGCCGTCATGGCCGGCCACCGGGATGACTTGCATGTCGGTGATGATCGGGGCTTTGGCGGTGTCGTGTGCGGTCATGTTCTTATCCTTTTAATACGCAATCTTTAAAAATGGACGTCAGGCGTGCTTTGGCGCGGCATCGGCCACGGCTATATCAGCAGCAGGTTTCGGGGTGGTGCGCGCGAAGAAGACGATGATTGCGGCGATGATCGAGGTTGCGGCCAGGCCATAGAGGCCGCCCTGAATCGAGCCGGTGTGTTCTTCGAGCAGGCCGAACGTGGTCGGCGCAACGAAGCCGCCAAGGTTGCCGACCGAGTTGATCAACGCGATCACCGCCGCCGCGATGCGTGCATCCAGATACGCCTGCGGGATCGGCCAGAACAGTGACGAAGCGGATTTGAAACCCAGTGCGGCAAAACAGATCGCAACGAAGGCGAAGATCGGCCCGCCGGTGGTGGACATGAACATCCCCGCAGCGGCGATCAACAGGGCGGTGGCGACCCACGCCTGCTGGTGTTTCCACTTGGCCGAGAACGAAGCGAAGGCGTACATGCCGATGATCGACAGCAACCACGGAATCGAGTTGAACAGGCCAACCTGGAAGTCGCTCATCTCGCCCATTTTCTTGATGATGCTCGGCAGCCAGAAGGTTGCCGCGTAGATGGTCAATTGAATGAAGAAGTAGATCAGGCAGAACAGGATGATCTGGCGGTCCTTGAGCAGCTTGCCCATGGATGGCCGGATCGGTGTCGCGGCTTCGCGGGCCTTCTGTTCAGCGTCGATGGCGTTGACCAGTGCGTCCTGTTCGGCGCGGCTCAGCCATTTCGCGTCGTGGGGTTTGGCGTCGAGCCAGAACCAGACGAACACGCACAGGCACACGGAAAACATCCCTTCAATGAAGTACATCCATTGCCAGCCGTGCATGCCCAGCCCGTTGATTTGCAGAAGCAGGCCGGACAACGGGCCGGAGATCAATGAGGCCACGGCGGAGCCGCTGAGGAAGATCGCAATCGCCTTGCCGCGTTCGGCGCCGGGCAGCCAACGGGTGAAGTAGTAGATCACCCCGGGAAAGAACCCGGCTTCGGCAACGCCGAGCAAAAAGCGCAGCACGTAGAAGTGGGTTTCGTTCTGGATGAACGCCATACCGGCGGCAACCAGGCCCCAGGTGAACATGATGCGAGTCAGCCAGATGCGGGCGCCGACTTTCTGCAGCAGCATGTTCGACGGGACTTCGAACAGCGCGTAACCGATGAAGAACAGACCGGCGCCGAAGCCGTAAGCGGCGGCACCAATGCCCAAGTCGTGTTCCATGTGGGTGCGGACGAAACCGATGTTCACCCGATCAATGTAATTGACGATGAACATGATCACGAAGAGCGGCAGGACGTGGCGTTTCACTTTCGAGATGGCCGACGCGAGTGTCGAATCGACGCCCTCGTTCATCCCGGAGACGGAGGTTTTCACTTGGTTTTCTCCCACTGATTATTTTTATGCGGGGTAGGGCGGGTACTGCGTTGTTGATAGACATCATACAACTGAGATTTTTTGTCCTACAAGTGGGGAGGGTCTATTAATTTTCTCTGGAAGGCCGGTTTCTTATGCTTTTTTGTATTTTATCCTAGCGTTTATTGGGTTTTTCACCTTTAGGGTCGCGATAAATTTCCCCGGCTGCGCACGAGTAATCTTCAAGATGTCCTGATTTCTTCCGATTTATTTGAATGTTGTCATACAAGTTGAGGCGTTAGAATCAATCCCGTCAGCAAGCCTCGCAATGCTACGATCGACAAGCCCCGATCACCGGAACCGACCATGCAAGAAGACCTTGACGCTCCCGCCCGCAAACGTGCGCACAACCTCGCCCATGACTTGGTGGAGAAGCTCACCCAGAGCATCCTGCTCGGTCAGCTGTCGCCCGGCGACAAACTGCCGTCGGAGAATTCCATCGTTCAGGAGCACGGTGTCAGCCGTACGGTGGTGCGCGAGGCGATTTCCAAATTGCAGGCCTCCGGGCTGGTGGAGACCCGGCACGGCATCGGCACGTTTGTCATCGAGCGTTCGCCGGAGCAGGGCTTGCGCCTGAATGTCGACACGGCGCTCGGCGTGCGCAGCATTCTTGAATTGCGTCTTGGCCTGGAAACCCAAGCGGCGGCGCTGGCGGCGCAACGGCGTACCGAGCAGCAACTGCTGCAAATGCGTCAGGCGCTGGATGACTATCAACGGCTGCTCGACAACAACGACAGTTGCGTCGAGGCCGATCGACGCTTTCATCTGCTGATCGCCGAAGCCACCGGCAACGTCTGCTTCAGCGAAATCATGCAGCACTTGGGCAGTGCGATGATCCCGCGCAACCGGCTCAATGCTGCTGAGCGTGGCGCAGCAGACCTGAGCAAGCTCGGGCAACTGGCCCACTTGGAACATGAGGCGATTCTGAACGCGATCAAGCGTCAGGATGCGGATGCGGCGCGGGCGGCAATGTGGCTACACCTGACCAACAGCCGCGACCGATTTTCCGCGCAGGTTTGAGCGCCGTTGGTCTGTTCGATAGCACGCGGTACACAGGGCTGATTCCAAGTTGTACGGCCCGGGTATTCCGGACCTCCTGAGCGAGGTGTGTCATGGCTAATGATTTGCTGTTTCAGGGTGGTGTGCTGCCAACCGATCCAACCCGGCCGATGCCCGGTACCGATGAACCGACACTGGCCGATCATGATGCACCGCCGGGGATGAACCCGGGGCGTGATCCGTTGAGCGATGCTGATCGGCCGGAGGACTGGCAGGATCCGGCGGCTGATGATGAGGATGTGCCGCCCGCGGATGAGCCGACGCCGTTGTCGGATGATCGGCGCTGAACCTTGGTTTTGTGGTGGATTCGCTGGCCCTTTCGCGAGCAAGCTCGCTCCCACATTGGAACGCATTCTCCCTGTGGGAGCGACGGTGCGACGACTCGACTTGCTCGCGAAGACGGCATACGCTTCAAAACAGATTTCAGATCAGGTCCCGGCTGTCCTGACTAAACCAATCCGCCGCTCCAGATTCAACGCCAGCACACTGATCAACACCACCACCGATCCCACCAGCACCAGCAACGTCGGCCGCTCCGCCAACCCGACCGAAGCAATCCCCATCGCCGTCGGCGGTATCAGATACAACGTCATCGTCGCCCGGCTCAAATCCACATGCTTGAGCACAAACCCCCAAGCCAGATAAGCCAGCGCACTGGGAAACACGCCCAACGCCAACACCGCCCACTGCACCCGCAACGGCGCATTCAGCACAGCTTGACCCAGCCCCGGCAGATAAATCAGCAGCATCAACGTCCCCGACCACACCGCGTAACACGCCAGACTGAAGCCGTCGTAACGCCGCGCATGGTGTTTTTGCAGAGCGAAGTAAACGCTCCATGAAACCGCCGCCAACAGGATCAGCAGTGCATGCACATCGATAGCGCCCAAGCCCTTATCGCCGCTGACCACAATCACCACGCCGACAAAACCGAGTAACACACAGCCCCAACGCCAGGCGCTGACCCGATCCTTGAACAAGAACCGCGCCAGCAACGTGCTGAACAGCGGGCTCGATTGCGCTAACACGCTGGAAGCGCCGGCACTGACGCTTTGCTGGCCGATGTTCAAAGCGACGTGGTGCAGGCTGACGGCGAAAAAACCCAGGGCAAACAACAGCGGCGCATCGCGCCAGTGCGGCAGGCGAATGCCTTTAAACACGGCGATCAACGCCATGAACAACGACGCCAACAGAAACCGCAGCAACGCCAGATGTCCGGGGTCGTAGGCTTGCAGGCCGATGTGAATACCGGTCGGCGAATAGGCCCAGCAACCAACGACGAAGGCCATCGCCAAGAGGATTTTCAACGGGGAAGGGTGCGGCATGATCGGGCGCTCAGTGGTGTTGATACGCCGATTGTCCGGGCGAGCAGTCATTCGTCACAACTGACTTATACTGCCTCGAATGTTCACTCAGAGTGATGGATATGGAGCTCGCACAAATCCGTATGTTCAAGACCGTAGCCGAGCTCGGCAGCATTGCGCGGGCGGCGGAAAAGCTGTTCTGCGTGCCGTCGAACATCACCGCGCGGATCAAGGCACTTGAGGCCGAGTTGGGCGTTGCGCTGTTTCTGCGTGAGGGCCGCGGGTTGCGCATCAGCCCGGCGGGACAGACGTTTCTCGCCTATGCCGAGAAGATTCTGGCACTGACCGCTGAAGCGAAACGGGCTGTTGATCCCTCGGCCGAGCCGTCCGGGCCGCTGCGCATTGGCGCGATCGAATCTTCGGCGACCGGGCGCTTGCCGCGCTTGCTGGCAAAGTTTCACCAGCGCTATCCGCAGGTGGCGCTGGAACTCACCACGGGCACTTGGGCGCAGTTGCTCGACGACACCGTCAGCCACCGCCTCGATGGCGCGATTGTCGCGGTGGATGTCGAACGTTCGCAGCTCAGGCGCACGCCGATGTATCGCGAAGAATTGCTGCTGATTGCATCGACCTCCTTCGGAGCGGTGCGCGGCATTGACGATCTGCAGGACAAAACCGTGTTCATGTGGCCGCAGGGTTGTCCGTATCGGGCGGCGCTGGAGCATTGGTTGTTGCGTCAGGGGTTGTCGCTGCCGATCGTCAGTCTCGCCAGTTATGGGGCGATTGTGGGGTGTGTGAGTGCCGGGGCAGGGGTGGCGCTGGTGCCCAAGGGCGTGTTTGAGCAGTACGCGAAAGGGGCTGGGTGTGTGGGGTATGAGTTTGCGGAGCTGACGGCCGTCGATAACTTGTTTTACTGGCATGAAAACGCCGGGGTGCATCCGGCGCGGGAGGCGTTTGTGGCGATGTTGCGGGAGGAGTTTGTTGCGTAGGAAAAGCTTACCCTCACCCCAGCCCTCTCCCGGAGGGAGAGGGGGCCGACCGAGGTGTCATGGGTTATACATCGACCTGATCGACCGAGTCGATTATGGATTTAGACAAGCTGAACAATCGGGTCGATTATGGATTGGGCCAAGTCCAATCTTCTTGATCAGAAGTTGATTATGGATTCGGCACAGTACGTTCAGGTCGGTGAACTTCTCCAATATCCCCCAATCAGTCCCCTCTCCCTCTGGGAGAGGGCTAGGGTGAGGGGCTTCTCAGGCACCCCGCAGATCCCGCATCAACAACCCAAACCGCAAATCCACAACCTCCGGAATCGGCACATAAACCGTATGCCCATCCCCCGGCGCCACCTCGATAGCCTCACCCTTAACACTCTGCAACTCATGCAAATCAAAATGAAAATTGCCCATGGGCGTCATCAATTCCAGATGATCACCCAGTGCAAAACGGTTCTTCACCTTGACCTCAGCCAGCCGATCCCGTCGCTCACCAGTCAGCTCTCCCACGAACTGCTGACGCTCCGATACCGAGCTGCCATTCTGATAATTCTGATACTCGTCATGCACATGCCGACGCAGGAAACCCTCGGTGTAGCCACGCTGCGCCAGTGACTCCAGATCGGTCATCAGGCTGCGATCGAACTCACGCCCGGCCACCGCATCATCAATCGCCCGGCGATACACCTGAGTGGTGCGCGCGCAATAGAAGTGCGACTTGGTCCGGCCCTCGATCTTCAAGGAATGCACGCCCATGCGCGCCAGACGCTCTACGTGCTGCACCGCGCGCAGGTCCTTGGCGTTCATGATGTAAGTACCGTGCTCGTCCTCGAATGCCGGCATCAACTCGTCGGGACGATTCGCTTCCTGCAACAGAAACACCTGATCGGTGGGCGCGCCCAGACCCAGGGTCGGCTCGGGCTGGAAGGTCTGAACGATCTCGCCGAGCTGGTTCTCCGTGGCCTCTTGCGCCGAGTATTTCCAGCGACAGGCGTTGGTGCAACTGCCCTGATTGGCGTCGCGTTTGTTCATGTAACCCGACAGCAGACAGCGCCCGGAATAGGCCATGCACAATGCGCCGTGGACGAACACTTCCAGCTCCATGCCCGGCACCTGTTCGCGGATTTCGCCGATTTCCTCCAGCGACAATTCCCGCGACAGGATGATCCGGCTCAGCCCCTGTTGCTGCCAGAACTCGACGCTCGCCCAGTTCACCGTGTTCGCCTGCACGGAAAGGTGGATCGGCATCTGCGGGAAATGCCGGCGTACCAGCATGATCAGCCCCGGGTCGGACATGATCAGCGCATTCGGCGCCATTTCGATGACCGGCGCCAGATCCTTGAGAAAGGTTTTCAGTTTGGCGTTGTGCGGGGCGATGTTGACCACCACGTAGAAGCGCTTGCCCTGCGCCTGGGCTTCACGAATGCCCAACGCCAGGTTGGCGTGATCGAACTCGTTGTTGCGCACCCGCAGGCTATAACGCGGCTGACCGGCATAGACCGCATCGGCGCCGTAAGCGAAGGCGTAACGCATGTTTTTCAGGGTGCCGGCGGGAGCGAGCAGTTCGGGGGCGGCGAGGATAGAGGTCATGGCGGTGTCGGTCGCAAAAGCGCGGCAGGGTAAGTCAGGTGTGGTGAGGGTTTGTTGATCTGGATCTATGCTCCATGAATAAAGATGGCACTCGTGCAGGCCCCGGTTGACTAAGCATCGGGGCGTGCATGACGCCTGACTGACATGGATCGGACATGAACGAAAAAAGCCTTCAATTCAAATCCCTCACCGTGCTGCTGTTGCTGGTCACGGTGGCGTTTATCTGGATCCTCTTGCCGTTCTACGGCGCGGTGTTCTGGGCGGTGATTCTCGGCATTGTATTTGCGCCGATGCAACGCCGGCTGCAGACGAAATTCGGCTGGCAGCGCAATCTGACGTCGCTGTGTACCTTATCGATCTGCCTGGTGATCGCGATTCTGCCGGTGATCATCCTCAGTGTGCTGCTGGTGCAGGAAGGGGCGGCGGTCTACAAGAACATCGAAAGCGGTGAGCTGGACATTGCCGCGTATCTGGCGCAGTTCAAGCACAGCTTGCCGCCATACTTTCAGCACTTGCTCGACCGTTTCGGCATGGGCGAACTCAATGGCCTGCGCGAGAAAATCGTCAAATCGGCGATGCAGGGCAGTCAGGTCCTGGCCACTCAAGCGTTCAGTTTTGGTCAGGGTACGTTCGAGTTCGTGGTGAGTTTTTTCATCATGTTGTATCTGCTGTTTTTCTTCTTGCGCGACGGCGCCGAACTGGCGCGCAAAGTGCGCACCGCCGTGCCACTGGAGGAAGGCCACAAGCGGCGCTTGCAGTTGAAGTTCAACCGCGTGGTACGGGCGACGGTGAAGGGCAATCTCGTAGTCGCGGTGACTCAAGGCGCGCTGGGCGGAGCGATTTTCTGGTTTCTCGACATCCCCAGCGCATTGCTCTGGGCAGTCTTGATGGGGTTTTTGTCGTTGCTGCCAGCAGTGGGCGCGGGGATTGTCTGGGCGCCGGTCGCGGTGTATTTCCTGCTCAGCGGGATGATCTGGCAAGGCGTGGTTCTGGGCTTGTTCGGGGTGTTTGTGATCGGGTTGGTGGACAACGTGATGCGACCGATTCTGGTGGGCAAGGACACCAAAATGCCCGATTACATGATTCTGATTTCGACCCTTGGCGGTCTGGCAGTGTTCGGCCTCAACGGCTTTGTGATCGGCCCGTTGATCGCGGCGCTGTTCATGTCGAGCTGGGCGTTGTTCGCCGAGACCAAGCCCAAGGTGCAACTGCCTTAAGCGTGGAACGGCTCGCTGACGATCTTCTGCGACAGTGCCTGCGCCGCGGGCAGCGAAGTGAGCGGGCCGCTGATCGCTTCACCGTCGCGCATCAGATACCAGCAAGCGAGCAAGCCCGATGCTCTGAGCGAGGCGGGAACGGCGCTGCCGATAACGGACATGATTTGAACCTGAGCCATGACGAGTACCTCCATCTAACAATGGAGCTACCTTAGAGATTCGCCGCTTCTACGGACAATCAACGCTTTCGATAGTAGTCATTGACGCCATTGAGGCTTCAGTCGACCACTTGATCAAGCATGTGCATGACTTCGCGTTCGTTGAGCAAACCCTTGTGCACCAGGTTTTCCGCCAGCAGCGAGAGAAATTTCGCGCAGCGATGGCCTTCCAGGTGCTTGAGTTCGGTCAGCGCGCTGTACACCTTGCCTGAGGTGCACAGGCCGACGATGCGGTGCGGGTTTTGTGTTGGCATACAGTCGTCCTTGTTGTTATCAACCTGTTGTTTACGGACGGATTCAGATTGCGGTTCCGTCATGACAAATAAGTGACCGTTTTGTGGAAATCTACATAACGGTCGAGTCAATCATGCCGACTTTAGCCGGTGAAACTGTCCTCACAGCGACCTTGGCGAGATTTTTTCAGACGCTCGCCGACCAACGGTCATAAAAAAGCCCCGCTATAAAAGCGGGGCTCTGTTTTTTGGTTACCAGCGTGGACCGCCATAGTAGCCATGTGGTCGACCGTAATAACCGCGAGGCGGGCCGTAGTAGACGGGGGCCTGTTGGATGTAAACCGGCTGTTGCACATACACCGGCGCCGGCTGGTAGTAGACCGGTGGTGGTGGCTGCTGCACGTAGACCGGTTGCGGTTGAACATAAACCGGCTGTTGTTGCACATACACTGGCCGATCCTGGTTAATCAGTGCCGAGCCGATGATGGCCGAGCCGACGATCGCGCCAAACACCGCAGGGCCTTGCCAGCCGTGGCCACCACCGGCTTCTGCCTGACCTGTGACAGCGAGTGCGCCAATCAACAAGGCCAGAATGGGGAGTTTACGAATCATGATAAGTCCTCGGTTCTTCGACCCGGCGGCAGGGCCTGCACCAGGCCCACAGTTGTCGCGGGGATACTTCTAAGACAGCGAAATTCTGAAAATCAGCACAGCCGCTGGGTAAATTTTGTGTAAGGTCTGTACCGGCTTCTTTACCGGGCCGTGCAAGGGCCACGGAACACGTTTAAAACAGGCATTTATGATCGTTCAGAACCCGATGGGCTGGCTAATCCCGTCTATCCGAAAGTGCGTTTGAAGGAGAAGTTTCATGCAGATGAACCCGAACAAAGACACCCAACTGTGCATATCCCTGTCGGGGCGCCCAGGCAATTTCGGTCTGCGTTTTCATAACCATTTGTATGAGCAGTTGGGCCTGAATTTCTATTACAAGGCGTTCAGAAGCCAGGATCTGACGGGTGCCGTGGGCGGCATTCGTGCCTTGGGCATTCGCGGCTGCGGCGTGTCGATGCCGTTCAAGGAAGCGTGCATTGCGCTGGTCGATGAACTGGATGCGTCGGCAGCGGCGATCCAGTCGATCAACACCATCGTCAACACCGATGGCCATCTCAAGGCTTACAACACCGATTACATCGCCGTGGCGCAGTTGCTGGAAACCCACGCAGTGCCCAAGGACTCGACCTTCGCCCTGCGTGGCAGCGGCGGGATGGCCAAAGCGGTGGCCAGTGCCTTGCGTGACGGTGGTTACAAAAACGGTTTGATTGTTGCGCGCAATGAGCGGGCAGGGCGTGCGTTGGCGGATTCGCTGGGTTATCGCTGGCAGGCGGAACTGGGCGAGGAGCGCCCGCAGATGCTGATCAATGTGACGCCAGTGGGCATGGATGGCGGGCCGGAGGCAGGGCAGTTGGCGTTTGAGCCTCAAGTTATTGCTGCGGCTGAGACGGTATTTGATGTGGTCGCGATTCCGTCGGAGACACCGTTGATCGTGCGTGGTCGGGCCGAGGGCAAGCGGGTGATTACCGGGCTTGAGGTGATTGCAATTCAGGCGCTGGAGCAATTTGTCCTGTACACCGGCGTGCGCCCGACTGAAGAGCAGTTTGCGGCGGCGGTGGCGTTTGCCCGGAGCTGATTCTTTGGTTTTGTGTTGATCTGGCGGGCCTCTTCGCGAGCAAGCTCGCTCCCACATTGGAATGCGTTCCCCTGTGGGAGCGAGCTTGCTCGCGAAGGCCGCGACTCGGTTTCAAACTTCGATTGCCTATACTGCCTCCCCAGCAAGCACAGACTTGCTCCCAATAAAAACCGTGACCGAGGCTCCCATGCATCCGCCCATCCTCAACCTGCATCAGGTCGAACTCGAACCCCTGCCCGAAGCCCTGGCCCCGGAAGGCGAAACCGCCGGCCGCTATCAGCAGCGCATGGCCCGCGTCGGTCAGCAATTGGGTTCGCAAAAACTCGGTTATCGCTTGTACGCCTTGCCACCGGGCATGCGCGGCAGCCCGTTTCACAGTCATCGGGTCAACGAAGAGATGTTTTATGTGGTGGCCGGGGAGGGCGAGGTGCGTCTTGGTGCCGAGCGTTTTCCGATTCGTGAGGGCGATGTGATCGCTTGCCCGCCGGGCGGCCCGGAAATGGCCCATCAGATCATCAACACCAGCCAGGCCGAACTGCGTTATCTGGCGGTGAGCACCCAGCAGCAGCCGGAAATTTGCGAATACCCGGATTCGAACAAATATGCGGTGATGGATAACTTCAACGTCGATGCCGAGGGCAATGCCTCAGGTTTTGTCGCGGTGGCACGGCAGGCGGATGGCGTTGACTACTGGGATGGTGAATAACCCCAGACTCTGAAACCTTATGAATAACCTCTGTGGGAGCGAGCTTGCTCGCGAATAGGCCGTGTCAGTTACATCATCGTTGAATGACACATCGCATTCGCGAGCAAGCTCGCTCCCACAAAGTATTTGTGGTGATTATTCGAGGCGGGCCAGGCGCTCTTCCAGCGCGGCAATCCGCGCTTCCAGCTCTTCGATGCGCTCAACCGAAACGCCAGTGCTGGCACTGCGATCCTGCGGATTCTGCCGCGCTGCCATGATCGCCTCGCTGTCCGCCGGATCTCCGAGGGCATGGGTATAACGATCTTCACGCTGCCCGGCCTGGCGCGGAATCAACACCGCCAGCCCCCGCGCAATCAAACGCTCAAGCTGATGCACCACTTGCTCGGTGTCTTCAAATTCATGCATACGCCCGCTGCGTGTCAGCAGCTCATTAACGGTTTGCGGGCCGCGCAGAAACATCAATCCACTGAGAATCACCTGCGCCGGCACCAGCTCCAGCGCCTTGTCGACCTTGTGCTCCCAGCGGTCGGCACGACTGCCCATCACCAGCTTGGCGAAACCGCGACCCTCCAGCGCCCGCAAACTCTGGCCGACCTGGCCCTGGGTCAGGTTCATCACCGGTTCGCGGCTGGTTTTCTGATTGCAGGCCGTGACCAGCGCATTGAGCGTCAGCGGATAGGTTTCCGGGCTGGTGGCCTGTTTCTCGATCAACGAGCCGAGGATGCGGATTTCCGTGGCGTTGAGCCGTGGCTCGTCGAAGGTGGATTCTGGTTCTGTGGTCATCGCGCGTTCCCTCTGCAGTCGAAGGCGCCTAGCCTAATCCTTGCCAAACAAAAGGCAAGCCGTGTGGTCATCAAGCATGGCTATAATCGCCTCCTTGTTCCACCCAGCCACTACACGAGACTGCCATGACCATTTCCATGTACGCCGCATCCGTCCCGGTTTTTCAACAAATGCTCAACGCTTTGAGCGATGTGCTGAAAAAGGCTGAAGCCCACGCCACCGAGAAAAACATCGACCCGAACGCGTTTCTGCAGGCCCGTCTGTTCCCGGACATGTTCCCGCTGACCCGCCAGGTGCAGATCGCCGTCGACTTCGCCAAAGGTGTCTCGGCACGTCTGGCTGAAGTTGAGCTGCCGAAATACGACGACACAGAAACCACCTTCGCCGAGCTGCAAGCGCTGATCGCCAAGGTTCTGGCCTTCATCGGCGAGATCAAGCCAGAGCAGATCGATGGCAAGGAAGGCATCGAAATCGTAACCCGTCCGGGCACGCCGAAAGAGAAGCGCTTCAGCGGTCAGTCGTACTTGCTGACTTATGGCTTGCCGCAGTTTTTCTTCCACGTCACTACCACCTATGCGCTGCTGCGTCATAACGGTGTGGAAGTGGGCAAACGTGATTACATGGGCGCGTTCTAAACCGCCAGAAGCCCCTCACCCTAGCCCTCTCCCGGAGGGAGAGGGGACTGATCGCGTTGTTGGTTCGAGATACGCCGACCTGATCTATCAAGTCGAACTCAGGTTTTGAACAACACTCGGTCTGCCCCCTTTCCCCCTCGCCCCCCTTGGGGGGAGAGGGTTGGGGTGAGGGGGGAAAAGATCTCAGCCACAAAAAAGCCCGCCCGGGTTCACACCTCGGCGGGCTTTTTATTGCAGCAATTGTTACGCAGTGCGCTGGGCTTTCGCTTCTTCACCCAGACACGCCGCAGCGGTAAACAGCACATCAGTCGACGAGTTCAGTGCCGTCTCTGCCGAATCCTGCAACACGCCAATAATGAAACCGACCGCCACCACCTGCATGGCAATCTCACTCGGAATGCCAAACAGGCTGCACGCCAACGGAATCAACAGCAACGAACCACCGGCCACACCCGAAGCGCCACAGGCACAAATCGCGGCGACAACACTCAGCAGAATCGCCGTCGGAATGTCCACGGCAATACCCAATGTGTGCACGGCAGCCAGCGTCAACACGGTAATGGTGATCGCCGCACCGGCCATGTTGATGGTCGCGCCCAGAGGGATCGACACCGAATAGGTGTCTTCATGCAGACCCAGACGTTTGCTCAACTCCAGATTCACCGGAATGTTCGCCGCCGAACTGCGAGTGAAGAACGCGGTAATGCCACTTTCACGCAGGCACTTGAGGGTCAGCGGATATGGGTTGCGACGCAGCTTCCAGAACACGATCAGCGGGTTCATCACCAGCGCCACGAACAGCATGCAACCGAGCAGCACGGCCAGCAGGTGTGCGTAACCGATCAATGCGCCGAAACCGGAGGTGGCCAGCGTCGAAGCGACCAGACCGAAAATACCCAGCGGTGCAAAGCGAATCACCACACGCACGATCAAGGTCACGCCGTTGGACAGATCTCCCAGCACTTCGCGCGTGGTGTCACCGGCATGGCGAATCGCGACGCCCATGCCGATCGCCCATGCCAGAATGCCGATGAAGTTGGCGTTGATCAGCGCATTCACCGGGTTATCCACGACGCTCAGCAACAGGCTCTGCAACACTTCGGCAATGCCACCCGGCGCGGTCACCGCGACGTTTTCGGTGGACAGCACCAGATGCGAAGGGAACGCCATGCTGGCGATCACGGCCACCACTGCTGCGGCGAAGGTGCCCAGCAGATAGAGGAACAGAATCGGGCGGATATGGGTTTCCTGGCCGTGCTTGTGGTTGGCAATCGAGGCCATCACCAACACGAACACCAGGATCGGCGCGACGGCTTTCAACGCCGAGACGAACACTTTGCCGATGAACGCGGTGTCTTTTGCCACGTCCGGGGCAAACATCGCCAAGGCGATACCGGCAATCAGGCCGATGAGGATCTGCGCGACCAGGCTCAGGTTCTTCAAGCGTTGCAATAGAGAAGGGGATGAAGCAGTCATAGCGGCATCTCTGATTTTTTATAGGGTGCAAGGTTGCGTAAAGCGATGGCAAAACAGGGGGCAGACCACCGCCACGAACCGAAAGTGTTGACGCGACATCAACGCCAATAAACCGGTTGTTGAACAGGCTGTACGTTTTTCAGGGCGCGGACTTTATCACAGCGTAGGCCTTATCCTTCAGGCATGTGACGATCTGCCACCGGATCAGTCAACCAGATAGACAGGTTTGTGCAAGTCAGCCCGGACACACTCTGTTAAGATTGCGCATCCTTATTTTCAAATTCTGCCAGCGGGCCTCCGGGTCAACGCTGGTGTCGTCGTTTTGCTGGAGTTGCGCATGCTGTTGCCCATTCTTCTGTTGTCCGCTGCCGGGTTCACGGTGCTGACCACGGAATTCGTTATCGTTGGCCTGTTGCCGGCGATTGCCCGAGACCTTGAAGTCACCATTCCGCAGGCCGGGTTGCTGGTGACTCTGTTCGCCTTCACGGTGGCGATGTTCGGGCCTTTCCTGACCGCGTATTTCGCCCGCTTCGAGCGACGC
Source organism: Pseudomonas sp. SDT291_1_S447 (assembly GCF_054070155.1). NCBI lineage: Bacteria > Pseudomonadati > Pseudomonadota > Gammaproteobacteria > Pseudomonadales > Pseudomonadaceae > Pseudomonas > Pseudomonas sp. SDT291_1_S447. Next base: position 7,376 of record NZ_JBSVXS010000080.1, on the reverse strand, counting down.
AAGCTGTTTATCAGCATCCTGATCATGTTTGGCCTGGCCAATACCGTGGCCGCGCTGGCACCGAATATCTGGGTAATGGCGATTGCCCGATTGATTCCGGCGCTCGGTCTGCCGGTGTTCTGGGCCTTGGCCAGCGAGACCGCCGTGGACATCGTCGGCCCGGATTTCGCCGGTCGCGCGATTGCCAAGATCGGCTTCGGCATTGTCTGTGCCACGGTGTTCGGCATTCCGGTCGGCACGCTGATTTCCGACGCCTTCGGCTGGCGCAGTGCCTTTGGCATTCTGGCGGTGATCGCCTTTGCCAAGGCTTTGTTGCTGTTTGTCTACTTGCCGAAAACCAGCCTGCATCAGCATCAGGTCAGTTTCCGCTCGCAATTCAAGATCCTGCGCAGCCCATTGATGATCGGCCATATCGTGCTGTCGATTCTGGTGTTCAGCGGCATGTTTACCGCTTACACCTATCTGGCCGACATTCTTGAGCGCCTCGCCGGCTTCAACGGCACCGTGGTCGGTTGGTGCCTGATGGCCTTCGGCGCGGTCGGGCTGATCGGCAACTCGCTGGGTGGTCGTGCGGTAGACCGGCATCCGCTGGGGGCGTCGGTGTTGTTCTGCGCGTTCATGATTGCCGGCATGGTCTCGCTGGTGCCGAACATTCATTCGCCGCTGGGGCTGGCGGTGGCGATGGGGATTTGGGGCGTGACTCAGGCCGCGTTGTTCCTGGTCAGCCATGTGCGCCTGATGAAAGCCGCGCCGGAAGCGCCGGCCTTTGCCGCTTCGTTGAACATCGCCGGGGCCAATCTGGGGATCGGCCTGGGCGCCATTGTTGGTGGTCGGGTCATCGACAGCGCAGGGCTGGGTTTCCTCGGCTTTGCCGCCGCCGGATTCATCTTGCTGTCGGTGTTCCTCGCCATGGTGCTGATGACGCTCAAGCCGCGCGAGATGTGCGCCGAGGCCTCATAAGGCAGTAAACAGCTCGCGTCGGGCACCTTCGGTAATCGCAACGATGCCGGGGTGCTTGACCTTGCGCTCCACCGAAATGGCATAGAACGACTCGGTCACCGCATCGGTCTGGCCAATCAACTCGACGCCATACTGGCGCTTCACCTCATCGGCAATCACGCTCGGGCCAATAAAAATCCCGCTGCCGGATTGGCCGAAGGCCTGCATCAAGGCACTGTCATCAAACTCCCCAACGATTTGCGGCTGGATCTGCTGCTCGGCAAACCAGCGCTGCAAGCGACTGCGCACCACAGTTTCTGCGCCGGGGATCAACAGCGGTGCACCGTGCAGGCTGCGTGGAAAATCCTGACCGTATCTGGCTGCCAGTTCAGGGGTGGCGAAGAAGCTGATTCCGCACTCACCGAGCTTCTGGCTGTAGCCCTTGATGTCGAGGTGCGAGGGCATCGGGCTGTCGGAAATCACCAGATCCAAGCGCTGGATCGCCAGATCGGCCAGCAAACGCTCGAGTTTGTCTTCGCGGCAGGTGATGCGCAGCGGTTCGTTCAGCTCCATCGTCGGCGCGATCAGGCGATAGACGATGGACTTGGGCACCACGTCTGCCACGCCGACGCGGAACAGAATCTGCTGTTCGTTGGGTTGCGCGCGCAGCATCAGTTCCAATTCGCCGCCGAGTTGGAACATCTGCTCGGCGTAGGGCAGGGCTTGTCTTCCGGCCTCGGTCAATTCGAGTTGCCGGCCAACCCGTCTGAATAACTCGATGCCGTAAGTCTGTTCGAGCAAAGAAATCTGCCCGCTGATGGTTTGTGGGGTCAGGTTCAGTTGCTCGCAGGCGCGCACGATGCTGCCGGTCTTGGCTACGACCCAGAAGTAATGCAGTTGGCGGTAATTGAGCATGACGTTCTACAGTTCGCGAAAACCGAAGTATAGCCGCTAAAAATACGAATTTTCCTGAAGTGTTCATCTCCCTAGAATGCCCATCCATCGACGGCCGGTCTGTGAGCCTGTCTGTTCATTCGAAGGAAACCTTATGAAATATACAATCCCAGCATTGATGTTTACGTCTTTACTGCTTCTTGCCGGTTGCGATCAGGCTGAAAAAAGCGCCCAGCAACTGATGGGTAAAGCCGCCGAAAGCGCCAAGCAAGCGATTGACGACACGCATAAAGCTGCCGAGCAGGCACTCAGCGATGCCACCGGCGGGTTGATCGAGAAAAAAGAAGTACCGGAAAAAGACACGGAAAAATCCGAATCTTCCTCCAAGACCATCTAATTCGTCTTACACAGAGTCAGGACTGACCCATGGAATATCTGTTACAGCTCGCCGCCAGCCCCACCGCTTGGGTTGCTTTGGCCACATTGGTGGTGATGGAAATCGTGCTCGGCATCGATAACCTGATCTTTATCTCGATCCTGACCAACAAATTGCCTAAGCAATACCAGCAGAAGGCGCGCCGCATCGGTATCGGCATGGCGTTGATCCTGCGTCTGGCGCTGTTGAGCACCATCGCCTTCATCGTGCAACTGACTGCGCCGGTGATCGAAATCCTGGGTCAGGCCTTCTCCTGGAAGGACATGATCCTGATTGCCGGTGGTCTGTTCCTGGTCTGGAAAGCCACGACCGAGATCCATCACAGCATGGACCCGGCACCGGAAGATCCGAAGTCGGCGACCTCGACGGTTACCCTCGGTTTCGCTGCCGCTATTGGCCAGATCCTGATGCTCGACATGGTGTTCTCGATCGACAGCATCATTACCGCGGTCGGCATGACCGAACACTTGCCGATCATGATCATCGCGGTAGTGGTGTCGGTACTGGTGATGCTGTTTGCTGCTGAGCCGCTGGCCAAGTTCATCAACGATAACCCGACGGTGGTGATGCTGGCCCTGGGCTTCCTGATCATGATCGGTATGACCTTGATCGCTGAAGGCTTCGGTGCCCATGTACCGAAAGGTTATGTGTACGCGGCGATGGCGTTCTCGGCTTCGATTGAAGTGCTGAACATGATGTCGCGTCGGTCGAAGCAGAAGAAGCTGGCTGAGCAGGCTTAACTGCTTAAAGTACAAAAACCGCCTGAACTCTTAGAGAACAGGCGGTTTTTTTTGAATCAAGATTTGCAGTGCGGGATAGAACCAGCCCCTCACCCCAGCCCTCTCCCAAGGGAGAGGGGGAAAGGGAGCCGATTTGTGTGTTTTTTAAACGTGTATTCAACCTGGTCTTTCAGGTCGGCGTAGCTCGAAAAAACAACTCGGTCAGTCCCCTCTCCCTCCGGGAGAGGGCTAGGGTGAGGGGCTTTTGCTTTTAAAGTTTGGCCTCAATGCGCAGCTGCGTGACGCGGGCTGTGCTTTTCGGTTTTCTCAACCGCAACAGGCTGAACCGGATGGTGATGGTGGCGCCGCGAAACCCGCAGCACCCCCCACAACATGGCAGCGGCCACGGCCAGCCAGCCGGCAATCAACATTACGATGGTCATGGTCAGGCTCATCAGTGCCTCCTCTTCGCCCTGCATCGGGCCCACACTCTTTCAATTCGCTCTGTTTCAGTGACAGTCTAGACAATGGGGTGTTTCAGACTATTGACCAAAGGTCGATTGCGACCAATCAGTTTGCTCTATGCAATCGATGTGTCTGCCGCTTAAGGCTATACCGCAGCCTGACGCGGCTCTATGATCGCAGGCGTTGCCGGAACACGATGACCGGCGTCTGAACAGAGAGTGACGATGGTGCAGGTATTTTCTCGAATTCGTGCGGCACTGCTGGTGGCGGGTTGTGCGGCCGTGTTGGCCGGGTGTGCAGGCACTGTGGCGCCCGAGGTCAAACGTCTGCCGGAACGGGTCGAACTCAGCGGCACGTTCTATCGCGGCGAAGCCAATCAGAGTGGGCCGCAAGTGCTGGCCAGCCTGTTGTCGCAGCAGGGCATCGTGATTACCCCGGGGCTGCTCGAGAAACCATTGCACCTGCCGGGTGCCGAAGACAAATTGCAGCAGAATCTGCAAAACCTTGCCCGCGAGTACGGCATGGTGGTGTATCCGCTGGACAGCAATTTGCCCGCGCTGTTGACCCAAGTGGCGGCGGGTTATCCGGTGATGGTGCGCTTCAGCGAAGGCTCGGCGTTCTGGGCCGAGCCGCGTTACGCGATCCTGTCCGGCTACGACCGCAACAAACAGAAGGTCTTGCTGCGTGCCGGGATGAACCGTCGCGAACTGATGAGTTTCAGTTCCTTTGAGTCGGCACTGGAGAAATCCGGTGGCTGGGCCGTGCTGATTCAGAAACCGTCGCAGATCCCGGCAGCCATTGACCGTCAGCGCTGGCTCAAAGCGGCCGATGAACTGGCCCAGGCCGGTCAGGAAAATGAAGCGGCGCAGGCTCGCAAGGCGTTGGCCGCACACTGAGGTTTCCGTTCGTCATCTGCCGGGCACGACGGCGCCCGGCAAGCCTCCTATTTATACATCCCGTGTTTTGCGGGTGAATCAGGAGGCGATATGAAAGATTCCCCAGCAGCGAAAGGCCCGCATTCCTCCGAGCATTCCTCGGGAGATGATTTGGGTTTCGATCCGGACTCGCCCGATCTTGATGATCCGCAGGTCGATCCTGTCGGCCCTGCCAAAGCGCCTCTCGACGTCGAGCCCGGCGAGGATGCCAAGAAGCCGGCCAAGCCTTATGACCCGTTAGCCAATCTGAAACCTTGATGCGAGGTGCGTATGAGTACCGATTCAAGCTTCGATGACCAAAAACCGGATAGCGTGCCCACTACACCAGAACCAGAGGTTGATCCAGTGCTCAATCCGGACAGCCCGCTGCGTGATCCGTTGGCCCGGCCCAATATCATGACCCCGGAGCCTTCGCGGGACCCGAGTGCAGGCGATGGCATACCTGATGACGACCAGATGCCGCTGCCCAATGACTGATTCACAGATGAAAAAAAGCCCCGAAGATTCGGGGCTTTTTCTTGTGCGACGGGTTACTTGGAGGCTTCAACCACGCCGCTCTGGCGCGATTTGAGGTTTTTCTGCGCCTTGTATTGCTGAGCCACCGCTGGAACGTTGGCGCTTCGACCGGTTTCCACCCAGCTACGAATGCGGCTGGCATCGGCAAAATGGGTGTACTTGCCAAACGCGTCGAGAATCACCAACGCGACTGGGCGGTTGCCCATTCTGGTCACCAGAACCAGGCAATGTCCGGCGGGGTTGGTGAAGCCGGTTTTGGTGATCTTGATGTCCCAGTCGGCTTTATTGACCAAGTGATCGGTGTTGCGGAAACCCAAGGTGTAGTTGGGTTTGCGGAACGACACGGTCTTTTCCTTGGTGGTGGTGAGTTCGCTGAGGAGCGGGTACTTATGCGCGGCCACCAGCAGCTTGCTCAGGTCGCGGGCGGTGGAAACGTTACGCTCCGACAGGCCTGTCGGCTCGACAAAGTGTGTACTGGTCATGCCCAGCGCCTTGGCCTTGGCGTTCATCGCCGCGATGAAGGCCGCGTAACCTCCCGGATAGTGGTGCGCGAGGCTGGCGGCCGCGCGGTTTTCCGATGACATCAAGGCGATCAGCAACATCTCGCGACGCGGCAGTTCACTCTTGAGTTTGACTCGGGAGAACACACCGCGCATTTCCGGTGTGTTACTGATATCGACATTGATCCATTCGTCCATGTTCTGCCGGGCTTCAACCACTACCAGTCCGGTCATCAACTTGCTGACAGAAGCGATCGGCACGATCACGTCAGGGTTGCTGGAGTAGATGACTTTGTTGGTCTGCATATCCATGAGCAGGGCGCTGCCGGAGGCGATCTTCAGGCTCGAAGCGTCACGTGGGGCAGCGGTGGTTTCCGCAGCGTTGATCGTTGGCGTGATGAAAGTGCCTGAAACTGCAAAAAACAGGCTCAGAATCGAAAGACGAATTTTCACGCGGGCGAACTCATAAAAGTTGGATATTCCGTTAGTTTGTAACGGGTTATTTCTTCAAAGCGTCGCATTCTAGGAGTATGGCTGAAGATCTGTCGATGGTTGTTTGAGTGACCTGAAAATCTCGTGAAAAGGCCTGTAAAAAGAGGGGTTTCCGGCGAACGGTTACAGTTTTTTCTCAGGCATGAAAAAACCCGCACAAGGCGGGTTTTTCTTATTGCTGAAAGTACCGATCAGGCGTGCAGGGTTTCTGCCGCATAGAGGGTGTTTTCCAGCAGGCAGGCGCGGGTCATCGGACCGACGCCACCCGGTACCGGGGTGATCCAGCCGGCGCGGGGCAGGGCGGTTTCGTAAACAACGTCACCGACCAGTTTGCCGTCGTCCTGACGGTTGATGCCGACGTCGATCACGATCGCGCCTTCCTTGATCCACTCACCTTTGACCAGGCCCGGCTTGCCGGCGGCCACGACCACCAAATCGGCACGGCCGACGTGGCCGGCCAGATCCTTGGTGAAGCGGTGGGTCACGGTCACGGTGCAGCCGGCCAGCAACAGTTCCATCGCCATCGGGCGACCGACAATGTTGGAGGCGCCGACGACCACTGCGTCCATGCCATAAAGATCAGCGCCGGTGCTTTCCAGCAGCGTCATGATGCCTTTAGGCGTGCATGGACGCAGCAGCGGAATGCGCTGGGCCAGGCGGCCGACGTTATAAGGATGGAAGCCGTCGACGTCTTTGTCCGGGCGGATACGCTCCAGCAGTTTGGAGGCGTCCAGGTGCTCGGGCAGCGGCAACTGAAGCAGGATGCCGTCGATTGCAGGGGCGTCGTTGAGGCGATCGATCAGATCGGTCAACGCGTCTTGCGTGGTGTCGGAGGGCAGGTCGTAGGCTTGAGAGAGGAAGCCGACCTCTTCACAGTCTTTACGCTTGTGCGAGACATAAACCTGAGAGGCAGGATCGCTGCCGACCAGGATCACCGCGAGGCCGGGAGTGCGCAGGCCTTGCTGGCGACGCTCGGCAACTCGTTGGGCGATCTGCTGGCGCAGGCTGGCGGCGATCGATTTGCCGTCGATTAGTTGTGCAGTCATTGCGCGTGATTAACCATCGAGAGGGGAAAAAATGAGAACGCATTCTCGCATGTCGAGCGGTGAGGGCAAAGGCGCTTGGTCAGCAAATTCCTCTAACTCCTTTAATTAAATGAATTTTTTTCAAAAAGGATTTGACGACCTTCGGAGCGCTCTATACTATTCGTCGCACTTGTCGGGCACAGCCTAGCACTGGTTAAGAAGGTGAAGCGGAATCAAGGTTCTGCAGCACTGGAAAGCACTTAGTTTGTAGTCCTTTAAGAGTACAGATTAATAAGGCGCCCGTAGCTCAGCTGGATAGAGCATCCGCCTTCTAAGCGGATGGTCGCAGGTTCGAGTCCTGCCGGGTGCGCCATTAGGCAGCTTTGGCACAAGTAACGCGATATGGTGGGCGTAGCTCAGTTGGTAGAGCACGGGATTGTGACTCCCGTTGTCGT
>NZ_JBSVXS010000079.1:0-26331 GCF_054070155.1 Pseudomonas sp. SDT291_1_S447 | reverse complement strand
AATCACCATTGAAGTTGCCTGACACACCGCTATCGCGAGCAGGCGAAGGCCTACATAAAAGCGATGCAACCCTTCGACGTTAGCTCAGGGAAAAAGACACTGCCTGACGCGCATAAAAAATGCCCCGTATCGATTGATACGGGGCATTTCTGTTTAAGCGTTGAAGACCCGCTTATGGCGGGTCAGGCAACATTAGGCAACCGCTTCGCTGCGCTTGCCGAGCATGCGATCGCAAACCACTGCAACCACCAGCGTCATCACACACGGCACCAGCCAGGCCAGGCCCTGCTCGCTCAGTGGCAGGTGGGACAATTGCGATGGCATCCAGTCGGCTAGACCGGCGCCTTTCAGCGCGTCGATGGTACCGAACACGAACGACACCAGCATTACCGGGCCGAGAATGCGGCCGTGCTCATGCCAGAAGTCTTTGCAGAAGCTCAGTGCCACCAACACGATGCACGGCGGATAGATTGCGGTCAGCACCGGAATCGAGAAGGCAATCAGCTTGGTCAGGCCCAGGTTGGAGACCAGCAGCGAGAACGCCGCCAGAATGATCACCAGGGTCTTGTAGGACAGTGGCAGCACACGGCTGAAATATTCAGCGCAAGCACAGGTCAGACCGACCGCTGTCACCAGACACGCCAGCGAAATCAGCACCGCGAGGAAACCGCTGCCCAACGAACCGAAGGTGTGTTGCACGTAGGCGTGCAATACCGCCGCGCCGTTGGTCGCGCCTGCTGCCACTTCGTGGCTGCCGGAACCAAGACGGAACAGGCTGACATACACCAGCGCCAGACCGACACCGGCAATCAGCCCGGCGATGATCGCGTAACGGGTGATCAGCGCCGGCGACTCGACGCCACGGGAGCGGATCGCGTTAACGATGACGATGCCGAACACCAGTGCACCCAGGGTATCCATGGTCAGGTAACCATTGATGAACCCTTGGGAGAACGGTGCCGCCACGTACTCAGGCGTACCATGGCCGATGTCACCCGCCGGCAAGGCGAATGCAGCGATACCAAGGACCGCCAGCGCGATGATCTTCAATGGCGCGAGGAAGCGGCCAACGGTGTCCAGCAATCGCCCAGGGTAGAGCGAGATGAAGAACACCAGCAGGAAGTACACCGAGCTGTAGAGGAACAGCGCCAGCGGGCTTTCGCCGGTCAGCGGCGCCAGACCCACTTCAAAGGATACGGTCGCGGTACGCGGCGTGGCGAACAACGGGCCGACTGCCAGGTAGCACGCAGCCGCGAGAATGCCGCCAGCGATCTTGCCGATCGGGCTGCTCAGCGCATCCATTGCCCCACCGACCTTGGCCAGTGCAACGACGGTGATCACCGGCAGACCGACCGCAGTGATCAGGAAGCCCAGTGCAGCCATCCAGACGTGAGGTCCGGCCTGCAAGCCAACGATCGGCGGGAAGATAATGTTGCCAGCCCCAACGAACAGGGCAAATGTCATAAAGCCAAGTGCCAGGATGTCCTGACCTTTCAAAACTTTCATTAAGGTAATACCACACTACTGAATCGGAATTTAGAGGGGGATTGCCCTGTGTAATTAGGGAAATGCTGTCGATCCGTATGGGACTGACCCTTAAAGCGCGTTGCATGCCTTGTGGGCGGCAGACGCAAAAATGGCTGCTAGCCTAACGAATTTGCTGTGCAAACGCACTGTTAGAGGGCGAACTATCCGATACGCGACGTTTCGGTGTCGCGTTTTTGCATGTAATTGGGGGCAAGCCTATAAATCAGCGAATGCCAGAAACGACAAAGGCCACCCGAAGGTGGCCTTTGTTTGGTAAAGCGTCAGTTCAGCGCGAGGCTTACTTGACAGCCCAACCAGTCAGCTCGGCCAGGGCCTTGCCGATGTCTGCCAGCGAACGCACGGTTTTCACGCCTGCGTCTTGCAGAGCAGCGAATTTCTCGTCTGCAGTGCCTTTGCCGCCAGAGATGATTGCGCCAGCATGGCCCATGCGCTTGCCCGGAGGAGCAGTCACACCAGCGATGTAGGAAACAACCGGCTTGGTCACGTGTGCCTTGATGTAGGCAGCCGCTTCTTCTTCAGCCGAACCGCCGATCTCACCGATCATTACGATCGCTTCGGTCTTCGGGTCTTCCTGGAACAGCTTCAGGATGTCGATGAAGTTCGAACCCGGGATCGGGTCACCACCGATGCCGACGCAAGTCGACTGACCGAAACCGGCGTCAGTAGTCTGCTTCACAGCTTCGTAGGTCAGGGTGCCGGAACGCGAAACGATACCGACCTTGCCTGGCAAGTGAATGTGACCTGGCATGATGCCGATCTTGCACTCGCCCGGAGTGATAACGCCTGGGCAGTTAGGGCCGATCAGGACTACGCCCAGCTCGTCGCACTTAACTTTAGCGTCCAGCATGTCCAGGGTAGGAATGCCTTCGGTGATGCAGACGATCAGCTTGATGCCGCCGAATGCCGCTTCCAGGATCGAATCCTTGCAGAAAGGAGCCGGAACGTAGATCACGGAAGCGGTAGCGCCAGTGGCTTCTACTGCGTCTTTAACGGTGTTGAACACTGGCAGACCCAGGTGCTCGGTGCCGCCTTTGCCAGGAGTAACGCCACCAACCATTTTGGTGCCGTATTCGATGGCTTGCTGGGTGTGGAAACTACCTTGCGAACCGGTAATACCCTGGCAGATAACTTTGGTGTCTTTATTGATCAGGACGCTCATTATTTGCCCTCCGCAGCTTTGACAACTTGTTGAGCAGCGTCGGTCAGGCTGGTAGCAGCGATGATGTTCAAACCGCTTTCTGCCAGTACTTTAGCGCCCAGCTCAGCGTTGTTGCCTTCAAGGCGAACAACAACCGGGATTTTCACGCCGACTTCTTTCACAGCGCCGATGATGCCTTCGGCAATCATGTCGCAGCGAACGATGCCGCCGAAGATGTTGACCAGTACTGCAGCGACGTTGGTGTCGGACAGGATGATCTTGAACGCTTCAGTTACGCGTTCTTTGGTAGCGCCACCACCTACGTCGAGGAAGTTGGCTGGCTTGCCGCCATGCAGGTTGACGATGTCCATGGTACCCATGGCCAGGCCAGCACCGTTGACCATGCAGCCGATGTTGCCTTCCAGTGCTACATAGTTCAGTTCGAACTTGGCAGCGTGCGCTTCGCGCGGATCGTCTTGCGACGGATCATGGAAAGTCTTCAGCTTAGGCTGACGGTACATTGCGTTGGCGTCGATGTTGATCTTGGCGTCCAGGCAGTGCAGATCGCCGTCAGCCTTGATCACCAGCGGGTTCACTTCCAGCAGAGCCAGGTCGTGATCCTTGAACAGTTTGGCCAGACCTACGAAGATCTTGGCGAACTGAGCAACCTGCTTGCCTTCCAGACCCAGCTGGAATGCCAGCTCGCGACCCTGGAATGGCTGAGCGCCAACCAGTGGATCGATAGTGGCCTTGAGAATTTTTTCTGGAGTGTCGTGAGCGATTTTCTCGATGTCCACGCCACCTTCGGTGGAAGCCATGAACACGATGCGACGGCTCGAACGGTCAACGACAGCGCCCAGGTACAGCTCTTTAGCGATATCAGTGCACGATTCAACCAGGATCTTGGTGACTGGCTGGCCATTGGCGTCAGTCTGGTAAGTCACCAGACGCTTGCCCAGCCACTGCTGTGCGAAGGCTTTGGCGTCTTCTTTGCTGCGAACCAGCTTGACGCCGCCCGCTTTACCGCGACCACCGGCGTGGACCTGGGCTTTGACAACCCACTCACTGCCGCCGATTTTGTCGCAAGCTTCTGCTGCTGCTTCCGGGGTGTCTACTGCGTAACCAGTGGAAACTGGCAGGCCGTATTCAGCGAACAGCTGCTTACCCTGATACTCGTGAAGATTCATGCTTTTTACCGTCTTCGTTAGGTACTGCGCATTCGGCGCTGCGCTCGTATGAGTGCCGCGCCACCTGTGACTGCTGCTTGCGTAGCTGAGCTACGCAAGACTGCGTCCAGCGGACATTCCGCGGTGAGACTTGCTCGCAAGGCTCACGACGGGCCGTTACCGCCGTGGTTTCTTATTGTGTCTTAACGCTTCTTGCGGTTGGCAATGTGGATGGCGCCGCCATTCACCGCCAGAGCAGCTTCGTGCAAGGCTTCAGACAGGGTCGGATGGGAGAAAACCATCATGCCCAGGTCTTCAGCGCTGGTGCCGAATTCCATACCGATCGCGCCCTGCTGAACCAGTTCTGCAGCGCTCGGGCCAATCACGTGCACGCCCAATACGCGGTCAGTCTTGGCATCAGCGATGACCTTGACGAAACCACCGGTATCGTTGGCGGCCATGGCACGGCCGGAAGCGGCGAACGGGAAGGTGCCGACGTTAACTTCAACGCCTTCAGCTTTCAAGGCCTGCTCGGTTTTGCCAACCCACGCGATTTCCGGGTGAGTATAAATAACCGAAGGGATCAGGTCATAGTTCATCTGGGCTTTGTGGCCCTTGATGCGCTCGACAACCATGATGCCTTCTTCCGATGCCTTGTGAGCCAGCATCATGCCGCGAACCACGTCACCGATGGCGAAAACGCCCGGTACGGTGGTCGCGCAGTGATCGTCAACGTGCACGAAACCGCGCTCGTCGAGGGTCACGCCACTGTCGGCAGCCAGCAGATCAGTGGTCACCGGACGGCGACCAACGGCTACGATCAGCTTGTCGAAAGTGATGGTCTGTTCGCCGTTGGCATCGGTGTAGTTCACAACGACTTCGTCGCCGTTGACTTTCGAGCCGGTTACGCGAGCACCCAGTTTGATGTCCAGACCCTGTTTGGTCAGGGTTTTCAGCGCTTCCTTGGAAACAGCGGTGTCCGCTGCCATCAGGAAAGTATCCAGCGCTTCCAGAACAACCACTTCCGAACCCAGACGCGACCAGACCGAACCCAGTTCCAGACCGATCACGCCAGCGCCGATCACGCCCAGACGCTTAGGTACGCTTTGGAATTCCAGTGCGCCAGTCGAATCGACGATGACTTTCTGATCAACCGGAGCCGGCGGAATGTCGATCGGACGCGAACCTGGAGCCAGGATGACGTTTTCAGCTTCGATGACTTCAACCGAGCCGTCTGGCTTGGTGACTTCGACTTTCTTGCCAGCCAGCAGTTTGCCGTGGCCCTGGATCGAAGTAACGCCGTTGGCCTTGAACAGAGTGGCAACGCCGCCGGTCAGGTTCTTGACGATGCCAGCCTTGCGGCCAACCATCGCAGCGACGTCCATTTTGACTTCGCCAGTCGAGATACCGTGAACGTTGAAGCTTTCTTTCGCTTCCTTGTATTTCCAGGAGCTGTCGAGCAGCGCCTTGGAAGGAATGCAGCCCACGTTCAGGCAGGTGCCGCCCAGGGCTTGCTTGCCTTCTGCGTCAGTGTACTTCTCGATGCAGGCAGTGGTCAGACCCAGCTGCGCCGCCTTGATGGCAGCCACGTAGCCACCAGGGCCAGCACCGATCACTACTACGTCAAATTTCTGCGACATTCAAAAAATCCTCTTTAGCGAAAAGCTTCAAGCCGCGCGCCCCAAGCCAAGCTGCCCTTTCCTGCAGCTTGAAACTTGAAGCCCGCGACTGCTTCTATCAGATATCCAGCAACAGACGAGCCGGATCTTCCAGCAGGTTCTTGATGGTCACCAGGAAGGTCACAGCTTCTTTGCCATCGATCAGACGGTGATCGTAGGACAGTGCCAGGTACATCATCGGACGGATAACGACCTGACCGTTGATGGCCATAGGACGCTGGATGATGTTGTGCATGCCCAGAATCGCTGCCTGCGGCGGGTTGACGATCGGGGTCGACATCATCGAACCGAAGGTACCACCGTTGGTGATGGTGAAGGTACCACCGGTCATCTCGTCCATCGACAGTTTGCCGTCACGGGCTTTTTTGCCGAATGTTGCGATGCCGCCTTCGATTTCAGCCAGGCTCATCAGCTCGGCGTTACGCAGAACCGGAACAACCAGGCCACGGTCGCTGGAAACGGCAACGCCGATGTCCGCGTAACCGTGGTAAACGATGTCGCCGCCGTCGATCGACGCGTTGACAGCCGGGAAGCGTTTCAGCGCTTCGGTAGCTGCTTTAACGAAGAACGACATGAAGCCCAGGCGTACGCCGTTGTGGGACTTCTCGAACAGATCCTTGTACTTCGAACGCAGGGCCATGACTTCAGTCATGTCGACTTCGTTGAAAGTGGTCAGCATCGCCATGTTCGACTGCGCTTCAACCAGACGCTTGGCCACGGTGGCACGCACGCGGGTCATCGGTACGCGCTTCTCGATGCGGTCGCCAGCGGCGAACACAGGAGCGGCAGCCGAAGGAGCAGCAGCCTTGGCAGGCGCGGCAGCCGGAGCGGCTTTCTTGGCAGCAACCGCTGCAACCACGTCTTCCTTGGTCACACGACCGCCTTTGCCGGTGCCGGCAACGGAAGCGATGTTGATGCCGTTTTCTTCAGCCAGTTTGCGCGCAGCCGGTGCAGCAACAGGATCGTCTTCGCCTTCAGCGGCAGCCGGTGCAGCGGCAGCAGCGGCCGGAGCAGCAGCGGCGGCTGGAGCAGCGGCAGCAGCGCCGCCCGCTTCGATGGAGCCCAGCACTTCGTCGGACAGAACGGTGTCGCCTTCATTCTTGACGATTGCGCCCAGCACGCCGTCGGCGGTAGCCAGAACTTCCAGTACGACTTTGTCAGTTTCGATGTCGACGATCAGATCGTCGCGCTTGACAGCGTCGCCCGGTTGTTTGTGCCAGGTGGCAACGGTGCCATCGGCAACCGATTCCGGGAAAGTGGGGGCTTTGATCTCGATAGCCATTATCTGTGGTTCCTTAAATTCGGTTTCAGGTGCGCGAAGGCGTTAAATGGTAAACGCGTCTTGCAGGAGTTTTTCCTGCTGCTCGGCGTGCATCGATGCGTAACCACAAGCTGGGGCAGCAGAAGCCTCACGGCCCGCGTACTCAAGTACGAGAGACTTGTCGAGGTTACCGATGCTGCGACGCAAGTGGTGCTGGCTGCAGTACCAGGCGCCCTGGTTCATCGGCTCTTCCTGACACCAAACGGCATTTTTGACGTTGGTGTATGGAGCCAGGACTTCTTTCAAGTCGTCCTCAGGGAATGGGTACAGCTGCTCGATACGCACGATGGCGATATCTTCACGGCCTTCGGCACGGCGTTTTTCCAGCAGGTCGTAGTAGACCTTGCCGCTACACAGAACAACACGCTCGACCTTTTTCGGGTCCAGGGTATCGATTTCCGGGATCACGGTCTGGAACGAACCTTCGGCCAGATCTTCCAGGGTCGAGATGGCCAGTTTGTGGCGCAGCAGCGACTTCGGAGTCAGAACGATCAGCGGCTTGCGCAGCGGACGAATCACCTGACGACGCAGCAAGTGGTAGATCTGTGCTGGCGTGGTCGGTACGGCGACCTGAATGTTGTGCTCGGCGCACAGTTGCAGGTAACGCTCAAGACGCGCCGAGCTGTGCTCAGGTCCCTGACCTTCATAACCGTGTGGCAGCAACATGGTCAGACCGCAGAGACGGCCCCACTTGTGCTCACCGCTGGTGATGAACTGGTCGATAACAACCTGTGCACCGTTGGCGAAGTCGCCGAACTGGGCTTCCCAGATCACCAGCGCATCCGGCGTGGTGGTCGAGTAACCGTATTCGAACGCCAATACCGCTTCTTCCGACAGGAACGAGTCGTACAGGTCAAAACGTGGCTGACCTTCGTACAGGTGCTGCAGCGGAATGTAGGTGCCTGCGTCTTTCTGGTTGTGCAACACAGCGTGACGGTGCGAGAACGTACCGCGGCCGATGTCCTGACCGGTCATGCGGATCGGGTGACCTTCGAACGCCAGGGTCGCGTACGCCATGGTTTCGGCGTAACCCCAGTTGATCGGCAGGCCGCCGGCTTGCATTTTCTGACGGTCTTCGTAGATCTTCGAAACCTGACGCTGAACCACGAAGCCTTCCGGAATTTCCAGCAGCTTGGCGGACAGTTCTTGCAGGGTCTTCAGATCAAAGCGGGTGTCGTGACGCGCAGTCCAGGCGTGGCCCAGATACGGACGCCAGTCCACGAACAGCTCTTTGTTCGGCTCTTTGACCAGCGATTTCACGACGTGCAGACCGTTGTCCAGCGCGTTGCGGTATTCGTCGACTTTCGCCTGAACACGCTCTGCATCAAGAACACCGCCTTGGGTCAGACGATCAGCGTACAGCTCACGGGTAGTGCGCTGTTTGGTGATCTGCTGATACATCAGAGGCTGGGTGCCGCTTGGCTCGTCGGCCTCGTTGTGGCCGCGACGACGGTAGCAGACCAGGTCGATCACCACGTCACGCTTGAACTGCATGCGGTAGTCGATGGCCAACTGGGTCACGAACAACACGGCTTCCGGATCATCACCATTCACATGGAGGATCGGCGCCTGAATCATCTTGGCAACGTCGGTGGCGTACTCGGTGGAACGCGAGTCCAGCGGGTTGCTGATGGTGAAACCGACCTGGTTGTTGATCACGATGTGCACGGTACCGCCGGTTTTGAAACCGCGGGTTTGCGACATCTGGAAGGTTTCCATGACCACGCCCTGACCTGCGAATGCAGCGTCACCGTGGATGGAGATCGGCAGAACCTTCTCGCCAGTGGCGTCATTACGACGATCCTGACGGGCGCGCACCGAACCTTCGACCACCGGGGAAACGATTTCCAGGTGGGACGGGTTGAACGCCATGGCCAGGTGAACTTCACCGCCGGCGGTCATCACGTTGGACGAGAAGCCCTGGTGATACTTAACGTCACCGGAACCCAGCTCGACCTTCTTCTTGCCTTCGAACTCGTCGAACAGCTCGCGCGGGTTCTTGCCGAAGGTGTTGACCAGTACGTTCAGACGGCCACGGTGGGCCATGCCGATGACGACTTCCTTGGTGCCGTAGGAACCGGAACGCTGGATCAGTTCGTCGAGCATCGGGATCAGGCTTTCGCCGCCTTCCAGACCGAAACGCTTGGTGCCCGGGTATTTGGTGCCCAGGTATTTTTCCAGGCCTTCACCGGCGGTCACGCGCTCAAGCAGGTGGCTCTTGATGTCGGCGGAGTACGTCGGACGACCACGCACGCTTTCCAGACGCTGCTGGAACCACTGGCGCTGCTCGGAATCGGTGATGTGCGTAAATTCAGCGCCGATGGTGCGGCAATATGTCTGCTGCAACGCTTCGTGAATTTCGCGTAGGCTCGCTTCCTCTTTGCCGATGAACAGGTCGCCGGCACGGAAGGTCGTATCAAGATCGGCATTGGTCAAGCCGTAATGATTGATCGACAGGTCTGCAGGTGCAGGACGCTGCCACAGCCCCAGCGGGTCAAGCTGGGCTGCCTGGTGGCCACGCATACGGTAGGCCTGGATCAATCGCAGCACTTCAACTTGCTTCTTCTCGTGCTCACTGCTCACGCTGCCGGCGGAAACCGGTTGGGCGCGGCGCTGGTTCTTTGCCAGCAGCACGAAATGATCGCGAATTGTCGAGTGCGAAACATCAGTGGCAGAGTTGCCGTCGGCAGGCAACTTCTGAAAGTAGGTGCGCCACTCTTCTGGCACAGCGTTAGGGTCGTGCAGGTAGAGCTCATAAAGCTCTTCCACATAGGCAGCGTTTCCACCTGAAAGGTAGGCGCTGTTCCACATGCGCTGCATCACGCTTTCTTGCATGCTTGGTCACCCTCGGTTAGGGGAACACCATCGATGTCGACACCGAGCAAACTTGCAGAAGTCCGAATGCAGCGACTAAAACAAGCCACTTAGGATCACACTGATAGTCCGGGTACCAGCCCGGATGCCCCTGCTTGTCTCATTTCTTCAAAATAAGAGCCGCAGCTTATGGCTACTGCTCTGGTTATAGCCATGACGCGGGTTGAAGCCCGCGCCACAGCCTCTACGGTGCAGCGGTTACAGCAGCTGAATCACACGCCGCTCGAAAGCAGCATGTTACGGATGTGACCGATGGCCTTAGTCGGGTTCAGGCCTTTCGGACATACGTTGACGCAGTTCATGATGCCTCGGCAGCGGAAGACGCTGAACGGGTCATCGAGCGAAGCCAGACGCTCGTTGGTCTTGGTGTCACGGCTGTCTGCCAGGAAGCGATAAGCTTGCAGCAGCGCAGCTGGACCCAGGAACTTGTCCGGGTTCCACCAGAAGGACGGGCAAGAGGTCGAGCAGCAAGCGCACAGGATGCACTCGTACAGACCGTCGAGCTTTTCACGCTCTTCCGGAGACTGCAGACGCTCGATGGCCGGAGCCGGCGTGTCGTTCTGCAGGTAAGGCTTCACCTTCTCGTATTGCTTGTAGAAGATGCTCATATCGACGACCAGGTCACGGATAACCGGCAAACCTGGCAGCGGACGAACGATCAGCTTGTTACCTTTTACAACGGCGGACAGCGGCGTGATGCACGCCAGACCGTTCTTGCCGTTGATGTTCATGCCGTCGGAGCCGCAGACGCCTTCACGGCAAGAGCGACGATAGGAGAAACCCTCGTCCTGCTCTTTGATCAGGGCCAGCACGTCCAGCACCATCAGGTCTTTACCACCGGTATCGACCTGGAATTCCTGCATGAACGGCGCAGCGTCCTGATCAGGGTTGTAGCGATAAACACTGACTTTCAACATGGCGGTCACCCTTAATAAGTCCGGACTTTAGGTTCGAAAGTCGGAACAGTCTTCGGCGAGAAGTTCACGGCACGCTTGGTGACGCGCTTGTCACCCGGGAAGTACAGGGTGTGGCACAACCAGTTTTCGTCGTCACGATCTTCGAAGTCTTCACGGGCGTGAGCACCGCGCGACTCTTTACGTACTTCGGCCGCGATGGCGGTAGCTTCAGCCACTTCCAGCAGGTTTTGCAGTTCCAGCGCTTCGATACGGGCAGTGTTGAACGCCTGCGACTTATCGTTGATCTTCACGTTGGCAATGCGGGTACGCAGGTCAGCGAGCTGAGCGATACCTTTCTGCATGTATTCGCCGGTACGGAATACGCCGAAGTAGTTCTGCATGCAGCTTTGCAGCTCGCGACGCAGAGTAGCAACGTCTTCGCCGTCGGTACGGTTGTTCAGTGCGTTCAGGCGCGACAGGGCAGCTTCGATGTCGGCTTCGGTAGCGTCGTCGTATTCGATGCCGTCGGTCAGCGCTTTTTCCAGGTGCAGGCCGGCAGCGCGGCCGAATACCACCAGGTCGAGCAGCGAGTTGCCGCCCAGACGGTTGGCACCGTGCACCGATACGCAAGCCACTTCACCTACCGCGAACAGACCCGGGATGATCTGGTCCACGCCTTCGGCGTTCTGGGTGATCGCCTGGCCGTGAATGTTGGTGGCAACGCCGCCCATCATATAGTGGCAAGTCGGAACAACCGGAACCGGCGCAACAACCGGGTCAACGTGGGCGAAAGTCTTCGACAGTTCGCAGATGCCTGGCAGACGGCTGTGCAGCACTTCCTCGCCCAAGTGGTCGAGTTTGAGCATTACGTGGTCGCCATTCGGACCGCAACCGTTGCCGGCGATGATTTCTTTAACCATCGAGCGAGCAACCACGTCACGACCGGCAAGGTCTTTGGCGTTCGGAGCATAACGCTCCATGAAACGCTCGCCGTGCTTGTTGATCAGGTAACCACCTTCACCACGGCAACCTTCGGTAACCAGTACACCGGCGCCGGCGATGCCGGTCGGGTGGAACTGCCACATTTCGATGTCTTGTACCGGCACACCAGCACGCAGAGCCATGCCGACGCCGTCACCGGTGTTGATCAGGGCGTTGGTGGTGGAAGCGTAGATACGACCTGCACCGCCGGTAGCCAGTACGGTGGCCTTGGCGCGGATGTAGGTGGTTTCGCCGGTTTCGATGCAGATCGCGATCACACCGACGAATTCGCCTTCCTGGTTTTTCACCAGATCGACAGCGTAGTACTCGTTCAGGAACGTGGTACCGGCTTTCAGGTTGCCCTGATAAAGGGTGTGCAGCAGGGCGTGACCGGTACGGTCGGACGCCGCGCAGGTACGCGCAGCCTGGCCGCCCTTGCCGTAATCCTTGGACTGACCGCCGAATGGACGCTGATAGATACGGCCTTGCTCGGTACGCGAGAACGGCAGACCCATGTGGTCCAGCTCGAAAACGGCAGCCGGGCCTTCCTGACACATGTATTCGATAGCGTCCTGGTCACCGATGTAGTCGGAGCCCTTGACGGTATCGTACATGTGCCAGCGCCAGTCATCGTTCGGGTCAGCAGACGCGATCGCGCAAGTGATGCCGCCCTGAGCGGATACGGTGTGCGAACGGGTCGGGAAAACCTTGGTGATCACGGCAGTCTTGTGACCACCCTGTGCCAGTTGCAGCGCAGCGCGCATGCCGGCACCGCCACCACCAATAATGATGGCGTCGAAAGAAATCGTTGGAATGTTAGCCATGACTCAGATACCCCAGAGAATCTGCACACCCCAGACGAAGTAAGCGAACATCGCGATGCCGCAAACTGCCTGGAAAAGGAAACGTACTGCGGTCGCGGACTTGCCCAGCGCCATTGGCGTCAGGTAGTCGGTCGCGATGGTCCACATGCCGACCCAGGCGTGAGCGCCAAGGGCAACGAGGGCCAGCAGACTGAAGATACGCATCCCGTTGTGAGCGAACAGGCCGTGCCACTGGTCGTAGCCAATGCCCGGATTCGCTGCAAGGTATCCGATCAGGAAGATGAAATAAGCCGCGAGAACAACCGCAGACACACGTTGCGCCATCCAGTCATAGAGGCCCGAACGCGAAAGGTTCGTAACGCTGGTTACCATATCCAAACTCCTGCCAGAACGATCAGCACCACGGAAATGGCGATGATGATTTTCGAGCCCAGGCGGCCGCCTTCCAGCGTCTCACCGATGCCCATGTCCATGATCAAGTGGCGCACACCGGCTACCAGGTGATACAGCAGAGCGGACAGGAGGCCCCATGCTACGAACTTGGCCAGCGGGCTGGTCAAGCATGCCTTCACTTCGGCAAAACCTTCCTCGGAACCCAGAGACTTGCCCAATGCATAAAGCATGAAGCCGATACCCAGGAAGAGGATGATGCCGGAAACACGGTGAAGAAACGACGTAACGCCGGTGATGGGGAGTTTGATGGTCCTTAGGTCTAGGTTTACAGGTCGTTGGCTTTTCACGGCTTTTTTTTCACACTGAAGAGCCCCTAACAATCAGGGCAAAGTTGTTGGGGAGTGCACTGGTCAGGTAACCACCACCCAGGGATGCGACCCCCAATAAAGCAGGCCCAAAAGCCCTTGGCGGTCGGTGGCCGAGTATAGACAGTTAGGTTACTAATGACAACGCAATCACCTACCCCAAATAGCTGATTGCACAAGTCGTATAAAAGGCGTAAATGGCAGTCAATTTCGAGGAAAAAGTGCGCTTAAAGCCTTCTGGAGCAAGACTTTAGGCAAATTGACATTCGAATTTATCTCACTATAGTGGTGCGGGCCCTGCGTGGGGGGTCTGTCTGATGGTTCAAGCATAAATAGGAGGCCACATGGCTGACAAAAAAGCGCAGTTGATCATCGAGGGCGCAGCCCCCGTCGAGCTGCCCATTTTAACCGGCACCGTTGGTCCCGATGTAATCGATGTTCGGGGCCTGACGGCCACGGGCCGCTTCACTTTCGACCCAGGTTTCATGTCGACCGCCTCGTGCGAGTCGAAGATCACCTATATCGACGGCGACAACGGCATTCTGTTGCACCGCGGCTACCCGATCGAACAACTGGCTGAAAAGTCGGACTACCTGGAAACCTGCTACCTGCTGCTCAACGGCGAACTGCCGACCGCAGAACAGAAGGCCCAGTTCGTCAGCACCGTGAAAAACCACACGATGGTTCACGAGCAGTTGAAAACCTTCTTCAACGGTTTCCGTCGCGACGCCCACCCGATGGCCGTCATGTGCGGTGTAGTCGGCGCCCTCTCGGCCTTCTACCACGACTCCCTCGACATCAATAACCCGCAGCATCGCGAAATCTCCGCGATCCGTCTGGTTGCCAAGATGCCGACCCTGGCAGCGATGGTTTACAAGTACTCCATGGGCCAACCCATGATGTACCCGCGCAACGATCTGACGTACGCGGAAAACTTCCTGCACATGATGTTCAACACCCCGTGCGAGATCAAACCGATCAGCCCGGTGCTCGCCAAGGCCATGGACCGGATTTTCATCCTCCACGCCGACCACGAGCAGAACGCATCGACTTCCACCGTGCGTCTGGCCGGCTCTTCGGGTGCCAACCCGTTCGCCTGTATCGCCGCCGGTATCGCCGCACTGTGGGGCCCTGCCCACGGCGGTGCGAACGAAGCCGTGCTGACCATGCTTGACGAGATTGGCGATGTTTCGAACATCGACAAGTTCATCGCCAAGGCCAAGGACAAGAACGATCCGTTCAAACTGATGGGCTTCGGTCACCGCGTTTACAAGAACCGCGACCCTCGCGCGACTGTAATGAAGCAGACCTGCGACGAAGTACTGAAGGAACTGGGCATCAACAACGATCCGCAACTCGAACTGGCCATGCGCCTGGAAGAGATCGCGCTGACCGACCCGTACTTCATCGAACGCTCGCTGTACCCGAACGTCGACTTCTACTCGGGGATCATCCTCAAGGCGATCGGCATTCCGACCAGCATGTTCACCGTGATTTTCGCGCTGGCACGTACTGTTGGCTGGATTTCGCACTGGAAAGAGATGCTCTCCAGCCCGTACAAGATTGGCCGTCCGCGCCAGCTGTACACTGGTTACGAGTCGCGTGATATTTCCAAGCTGGAAGACCGCAAATAAGATTTGTCTTGCGATGAAGTCTTAATGTTGTACCGGGAACGGCCTCTATTTATATAGGGGCCGTTTTTGTTTGTCTGGGGTTTGGGATTTTGGTTTTGGTTTTGGTTTTGGTTTTGGTTTTGGTTTTGGTTTTGGTTTTGGTTTTGGGATTGGGATTGGGATTGGGATTGGGATTGGGATTGGGATTGGGATTGGGATTGGGGATTGGGGGCATATCCGTTGCTGCGGGTGTTGCCGCTGGCGGTTTCGCTCTTACAGCGACTCACTTTTCCAGACGCCGAAAAGTAAGCAAAAGGCTTTGCCCCTGGCGTACGGCACTTCGCTTAGGCTCAGTGTTCCCTCGCTACGGTGTCCATCCGAGGGCATCGCCTACGGTTTGCTTCGCTGCACCTCCTCTCGATGAATGCGGCTGCGCCGCACGGCGCTGCGCGCCTACCCCCGTATGAACACCTACGCTCGGCCTGCCGATGGGGCAAAAAATCAAAAGCCAAAGCCAAAGCAAGATCACAAGCCAGATCAAGAGCCCCTCACCCTAGCCCTCTCCCGAAGGGAGAGGGGACTGATCGAGGTGTTTGGCAGAGCTACGCCGACCTGAGATACCGAGTCGAACTCAGAGTCTGAATCAGATCAAGAGCCCCTCACCCTAGCCCTCTCCCAGAGGGAGAGGGGACTGACCGCGTGGACTGGAAGAGATACGCCGACGTGCGATACCGCGTTGAACTCTGGTTTTGAAAAGCCCACAGATCGGCCCCCTCTCCCTCGGGAGAGGGCTGGGGTGAGGGGCAAATCCACCACAAATCCAAAGCCGACCACGCTGTGCTCCTCACCACTCAACAGGATGAGCGTTAGCTCGGCTGCAGCTCTTGATCTGTAAGGCGACGTCGGAAGGCTGAGTGGAGGGATTGATCCGGGCGAGGGAGCGCAGCGACCGTTTGGCGCAGCCAAACACAGCGAGAGGAGGTGCAGCGAAGCAAACCGTAGGCGCTGCGCCAGGATCGATCCCGGAGCGAAGGGACCCCGAGCTTTAGCGAGCGGGCCGCACGTAGGAGCAAGCGTTTTTTGCTTACTTTTTTTGGCGTTTGAAAAAAAGTGAGTCGCCGTAAGGGCGAAACCCTAATCAGCCGTTACCGCAGCAACGGATATACACCCAATAAAAAACACACCAAAGTCCGATAACCGCCCACAAAAAATGCCCCGATCTCTCAACCGGGGCATTCAGCAAAACACTCAAACAAGCATCAAGCGATCAATGCGAAACCGCCCCACTCGCCCCCAACCCAGTCTGCGAACGCACAAACTGCGGGAAGAACAGCGCCCGCTCCTTGTCCGCTGCCGCCGACTTGTCGGTAATCGAGAAGAACCAGATCCCGACAAAGGCAATGATCATCGAAAACAACGCCGGATACTCGTAAGGGAAGATCGCCTTCTCGTGATGCAGAATCTGCACCCAAATGGTCGGGCCAAGGATCATCAAGCCAACCGCACTCACCAGACCCAGCCAGCCGCCAATCATCGCCCCACGAGTGGTCAGCTTCTTCCAGTACATCGAAAGCAGCAGTACCGGGAAGTTACAGCTCGCCGCGATCGAGAACGCCAGGCCCACCATGAACGCAATGTTCTGGCTTTCGAACAGAATGCCCAAGCCAATCGCCAGCACTGCCAAGGCAATGGTGGTGATCTTCGAGACACGAATCTCGTCCTTCTCGTTCGCCTTGCCTTTCTTGATCACACTCGCATACAGGTCGTGAGAAACCGCCGAAGCACCGGCCAGCGTCAGGCCTGCCACAACCGCCAGAATGGTCGCGAACGCCACCGCCGAGATAAAGCCGAGGAAGATACTGCCACCGACCGCGTTGGCCAAATGCACCGCCGCCATGTTGTTGCCGCCCAACAGCGCGCCAGCCGCGTCTTTGAAGGCCGGGTTAGTGCTGACCAGCAGGATCGCGCCGAAGCCGATGATGAAGGTCAGAATGTAGAAGTAACCAATGAAGCCAGTTGCGTAGAGCACGCTCTTGCGGGCTTCTTTTGCGTCGCTCACGGTGAAGAAGCGCATCAGAATGTGTGGCAGGCCAGCGGTACCGAACATCAGCGCCAGACCCAGCGAGAAGGCCGAAATCGGGTCCTTGACCAGACCGCCCGGGCTCATGATCGCTTCGCCTTTGGCGTGAACCTTGATCGCCTCGGAGAACAATGTGTTGAAGTCAAAGCCTACGTGCTTCATCACCATCAGCGCCATGAACGAGGCACCGGAGAGCAACAGCACAGCCTTGATGATCTGCACCCAGGTGGTCGCCAGCATGCCGCCGAACAACACGTACATGCACATCAGCACACCGACCAGAATCACCGCGACGTGGTAGTCCAGACCGAACAACAGCTGGATCAGCTTACCGGCACCGACCATTTGCGCGATCAGGTAGAACGCCACCACCACCAGCGAACCGCAGGCCGACAGGGTGCGAATCTGAGTTTGCCCGAGGCGGTAGGACGCCACGTCGGCAAAGGTGTATTTACCCAGGTTACGCAGACGCTCGGCGATGAGGAACAGAATGATCGGCCAGCCCACCAGGAAGCCGATCGAGTAGATCAGGCCATCGTAGCCGGAGGTGAACACCAGCGCGGAAATCCCCAGGAAGGACGCCGCAGACATGTAGTCACCGGCAATCGCCAGACCGTTCTGGAAACCGGTGATCTTGCCGCCCGCCGCATAGTAGTCGGCCGCCGAGTTGTTTTTCTTCGAGGCCCAGTAGGTGATGTAGAGCGTCGCACCCACGAACGCCACGAACATCAGGATCGCCGGAATGTTCAGCGGCTGTTTGGCCACCTCACCCGTCAACGCGTCAGCCGCCCAGACACTCGGCGCGAAAGCCGCAACACTCAATAGAGCCAGTAGACGCCGGATCATTGCTGAGCCTCCTTGAGAATCGCATTGTTCAGGTCGTCAAACTCGCCATTGGCGCGGCGCACATAGATAGCGGTGAGGATGAATGCCGAAAGAATCAGCCCGACACCGATCGGAATACCCCAGGTAATCGAGGACTCAGGACTGAGTTTCGCGCCCAGGATATGCGGCCCGTAAGCGATCAGAAGAATGAAGCCAGAGTAAAGCCCGAGCATGATCGCCGAGAGTATCCAGGCGAACTTTTCCCTTTTTCGCACCAGCTCCTTGAATCGGGGACTGTTTTGAATCGAGAGGTAAATGCTGTCGTTCATTGTTTTTATCCTCGCAGCACAGATTATTGTTGGAACATAGCTAATGTATGCGGCTGCGAGCGCGGTAACAGACGACCTTAGTAGTAGAACGCCATGACGTAATCGCCATTCTTCGGTACACCCAAAACAACTGTAGGAGTGAGCCTGCTCGCGATGGCTTTGTATCAGTCGATATTTTCATCAACTGACAGGACGCTATCGCGAGCAGGCTCACTCCTACAGGGGTGCGGCGGTGTGGCGGTTATTTGGTCCAGTCAGCCACGCGATCCGGGTGCTTGGCCACCCAATCCTTGGCCGCCGCGTCAGGCTTGGCACCATCCTGAATCGCTAGCATGACCTCGCCGATTTCGTCTTTCGACGCCCACTGGAAGTTCTTCAGGAACTTGGCCACTTCCGGTGCTTTGGTCGCGAGTTCTTTGCTGCCGATGCTGTTTACGGTTTCAGCTGCGCCGTACACGCCTTTCGGGTCATCAAGGAAGCGCAGTTTCCACTTGGCGAACATCCAGTGCGGCACCCAACCGGTCACGGCGATGGATTCGTTTTTCTTCTCGGCACGGGTCAGCTCGGCAATCATGCCGGCGCCGGAACTGGCCTTGAGGCTGTATTTATCGAGGCCGTAATCCTTGATCGCCTGATCGGTCTTGAGCATCACGCCTGAACCGGCGTCGATACCGACGATGCGATTTTTGAAGGTGTCATCGGTTTTCAGGTCTTCGATCGACTTGGCTTTCACATACTCGGGCACGATCAGGCCGATTTTCGCATCCTTGAAGTTCGGGCCGTAATCGACGACCTGATCCTTGTTCTTCGTCCAGTATTCGCCGTGAGTCACGGGCAACCACGCCGAGAGCATGGCGTCGAGCTTGCCGGTGGCAACACCCTGCCACATGATCCCGGTGGCGACGGCTTGCAGTTTCACGTCGTAGCCGAGCTTCTGCTTGATCACTTCGGCGGCCACGTGAGTGGTCGCCACGCTGTCGGACCAGCCGTCAACGTAACCGATGTTCAGGGTCTTGGTTTCCGCACTGGCCAGTGTCGCACTCATCGCCAGCGCCAGAGCGGCACCTGCGCCTAAAAGTCGTCGCATCTTCATCGTTACTTCCCCGAAATGCTGCGCCCGACGGATGGCGGGCGACGTCAACGTATTGTTATGGTGCACAGCGCCCCCATCACGCCTGACCGCAAACTCGCTGGAACATCAGTGGAGTGCTGACGCTTCGATCATCAACCTGACGACGCTCGCGACCTGCTCTGCCAGCGACCTCAAGACAATGAGAAACGACATCACAAGGCCATTAATCGCGACTATATAAATGACGCCAAATAATCCGCCCGAACTTTGCATGTCAAAATCATGCGGGCCACCAACCCTCAATAAATGCAGGTAACATGCGTCGCTTTGCAGCCACTCGGCCTGACCATGTCCGCGACTTCCCGCTTTCCCCTTCTGCCTTACCTCTTCGCCTGCCTGCTTGGGCTGTTTGCCCTCGCCGGCTTCTGGTATGGCCTTGGCCAACCGGTAATTCTGCCGGACGCAGCGACTCCGACGCACAAGTTGCAATGCGCCTCCTACACCCCGTTCGATAAAGATCAGTCGCCGTTCGACGTGCCGTTCAAGCTGCGCCCGGAACGCATGGACGCTGACCTCGCGTTGCTGGCAACACGCTTTGAATGTATTCGCACCTATTCGATGACGGGTCTGGAGGCGTTGCCGGATCTGGCGCGCAAACATGGCCTGAAATTGATGATCGGCGCTTGGGTCAACAGCAACCCGGTGGACACCGAGAAAGAAGTCGACCTGCTGATCGCCTCGGCCAACGCCAACCCGGACGTGGTCAGCGCGGTGATCGTCGGCAACGAAGCCTTGCTGCGCAAGGAAGTCACTGGCACGCAACTGGTCCGGTTGATCAACAAGGTTAAGAGCCAGGTCAAGCAACCGGTCACTTACGCCGATGTCTGGGAGTTCTGGCTCAAGCATCCGGAAGTCGCGCCGGCGGTGGACTTTCTGACCATTCACTTATTGCCGTACTGGGAAGATGACCCGTCGAACATCGACGTCGCCCTGCAACATGTCGCGCAAGTGCGGCAGGTGTTCGGCAATAAATTCGCGCCAAAAGACGTGATGATCGGCGAAACCGGCTGGCCGAGCGAAGGCCGCCAGCGTGAGACCGCCCTGCCGAGCCGGGTCAACGAGGCCAAATTCATTCGTGGTTTTGTCGCAATGGCCGAGAAGCAAGGCTGGCATTACAACCTGATCGAAGCGTTTGACCAGCCGTGGAAGCGCGGCAGTGAAGGCGCGGTCGGTGGGTATTGGGGACTGTTCGATGCCGATCGTCAGGATAAGGGTGTGCTGGCCGGGCCGGTGACCAATGTGCCGTTCTGGAAGGAATGGCTGGCGGTCGGCGGGGTGATTTTCCTTGGCACGCTGATCCTTGGCGGTCGCGTTCGCACCACGCGCTCGGCGCTGGTGTTGCCGCTGCTCGGCGCCCTCGCCGCTTGTTCGATTGGCGCTTGGGGTGATCTGGCGCGGGTGACCACGCGGTTCACCAGTGAGTGGCTGTGGGTCGGCTTGCTGACCGCGTTGAACCTGTTGGTGTTGGCGCATGCGGCGCTGACGCTGAGTGCTCGCACTGGCTGGCGTGAACGGGCATTCAATCTGCTGGAGCGACGCGCAGGATGGCTGGTCGCGGCGGCAGGTTTTGCCGCAGCCGTGATGATGCTGGAGATGGTCTTCGATCCGCGTTATCGCAGCTTTGCGAGCATGGCGTTTGTGCTGCCAGCGCTGGTTTATCTGTGCCGCCCGGTGAGCGTGCCGCGTCGCGAAATTGCCTTGCTGACCTTTATTGTCGGCGCGGGGATTGCGCCGCAGTTGTATCAGGAAGGTTTGCAGAATCAGCAGGCGTGGGGTTGGGCTTTGGTGAGTGTGTTGATGGTGGCTGCCCTTTGGCGCTGCCTGCGTGTTCGCAAGGGCTGATTTTCAGCGAGGCTAAAGACCTCTTCGCGAGCAAGCTCGCTCCCACAGGAGAATGCATTCCAAATGTGGGAGCGAGCTTGCTCGCGAAGACTGATTGTCATGCGCTACGGGACTTACGGACCAGCCGCAACCCGGCAATCACCAACGCAAACACCGCCAACGTGGTGTTGTACAACGCCAGTGCCGGCGCCCCAAACACCAGCGCCAGCACCGCCAGCCACCACCCTGCCCGCCCCGGCAAGACAAAACCGATCAGCGCCGCACCCAGTGCCGTCCAGCCCAGTACCTTGAAGTGAATCATCAAGCCTAGGTTCGAACGCACCTGACATTCCCAACGGCTGGCCTCATCGACGCAGATGCCGACCCACATGCCGTCCTCCATAAAGCCATAACGCGCGCCATAACTGGCGGCCAGCCACAACGGCAACAGAACGAGCAGCACAATCACGGGCAAGCGGCGGGACATGAAGCACTCCAATCTTGAGAAATCGGCGGCCAGCTTAATCTGCCGTCATGCATACGCAAGCGCTAACAACACTTAACTGTTCATTCACACCGTGCAAAGTGTATCGTCCAGCTACTATTACTCCGAATTCTGCCTGTTTGGTGCCGCAGCATGGCACTTTGGCGCACACCCGGTGGTCATAGCCTGCGAACTTCATTCGGCACCTTCCTCTAAGGGATCTAGTCATGCTCCGTTCCTTGCGCTTCGCCGCGCTGTTCAGCGGCCTTATTTTGAGTGCGTCCGCACTGGCGGTGGATATCGACGCCGCCAGTTATGGCTATCCCCTGACCAATCCGTTCGAGGCGACCATCGCCACGACCCCGCCGGACTTGCGCCCGGAATTGCCGCTGGACGACGACATCAATCAGTCAGACCGCAGCGTCACTCTGCGTCCGGAGCGCGAGTTCATCCTGCCGGACAATTTCTGGCCGGTGAAAAAGCTGACCTACCGCATCGCCGAACAGGACAAACCGGCGCCGCTGATCTTCCTGATCGCCGGCACGGGTGCGCGCTATGACAGCACGCTCAACGAGTACCTGAAAAAGCTCTACTACAAGGCCGGCTACCACGTCGTCCAGCTGTCGTCGCCGACCAGCTTCGACTTCATCAGCGCCGCTTCACGCTTCGCCACGCCGGGCGTGACCAAGGAAGACGCTGAAGACATGTATCGAGTGATGCAGGCCGTTCGTGCACAGAATCCAAAGCTGCCAGTCACCGAGTATTACCTGACCGGATACAGCCTCGGCGCCCTCGACGCCGCGTTCGTCGCGCACCTGGATGAAACCCGTCGCAGCTTCAACTTCAAGAAAGTCCTGCTGCTCAACCCACCGGTCAACCTCTATACCTCGATCACCAACCTCGACAAGCTGGTTCAGACCGAAGTCAAAGGCATCAATACCAGCACCACATTCTATGAGCTGGTGCTGTCCAAGCTGACCCGCTACTTCCAGCAGAAAGGCTACATCGACCTCAATGACGCGCTGCTCTATGACTTCCAGCAGTCCAAGCAACACCTGACCAACGAACAGATGGCGATGCTGATCGGCACTTCGTTCCGCTTCTCGGCAGCCGATATTGCATTTACCTCGGACCTGATCAACCGTCGCGGCCTGATCACCCCGCCGAAATTCCCGATCACCGAAGGCACCAGCCTCACGCCGTTCCTCAAGCGTGCGCTGCAGTGCGATTTCGACTGCTACCTGACCGAACAGGTGATTCCGATGTGGCGTGCGCGCACCGACGGCGGCAGCCTGCTGCAACTGATTGATCAGGTGAGCCTGTATGCGCTCAAGGATTACCTGCACGACAGCCCGAAAATCGCTGTGATGCACAACGCCGACGACGTGATCCTCGGCCCGGGCGACCTCGGTTTCCTGCGCAAGACCTTCGGTGATCGCCTGACTGTTTATCCACTGGGCGGCCATTGCGGCAACCTTAACTACCGCGTCAACAGCGACGCCATGCTGGAGTTCTTCCGTGGCTAAACATCTCCTGCTGATTGCAGCGCTACTCTGCGCAGGCGTGGCCCAGGCCGACAACAGTAAAGCCAACGCGCCCGTGGTGGTCGACAGCGACGGCTTCAAAGAGCCGCTGTCCAAACTCAAATTCAACCCGGGGCTGGATCAGCGCGAATTCGAGCGTTCGACGCTCAACGCGCTGAACGTCTACGACCCGCTGGAGTCGTGGAACCGCCGGGTTTACCACTTCAACTATCGCTTCGACCAATGGGTGTTCCTGCCGGTGGTCGATGGCTACCGTTACATCACACCCAGCTTTTTGCGCACGGGCGTGAGTAACTTCTTCAACAACCTCGGTGACGTGCCGAACCTGGTCAACAGCCTGTTGCAGTTCAAGGGCCAGCGCTCGATGGAAACCACCGCGCGGCTGCTACTCAACACCACCATCGGCATTGCCGGCCTGTGGGATCCGGCCACCGCCATGGGCCTGCCACGCCAGAGCGAAGACTTCGGCCAGACTCTGGGCTTCTACGGTGTACCGGGCGGCGCCTACTTCGTGCTACCGATCTTCGGCCCGTCGAACATCCGCGATACCGCAGGTCTGGCCGTGGATTACACCACCGAATCGGCGATCAACTTCCTCAACGTCTCGGAAGTCAGCTCCAACCACCCGGAGATCTGGGCTCTGCGTGCGGTCGACAAACGCTACCAGACCAGTTTCCGCTACGGTCAACTGAACTCACCGTTTGAGTACGAGAAAGTACGTTACGTCTACACCGAGTCACGCAAGCTGCAGATCGCCGAGTAATCCCGGCGGGCACAAAAAAGGGCCATTCGATGCGAGTCGAATGGCCCTTTTTCATGGCATCACACAGATCAAATTGTAGGAGTGAGCCTGCTCGCGATGGCGATGTACCAGTCACCACCTGTACGGCTGACAAACCGCTATCGCGAGCAGGCTCACTCCTACAGGGGGTTTGCGTTCAGCCTTTGATCGCTTTCCAGATTTTGCCGACGACAGAAACAACCGCCAGCACCACCGCACCAGCGATGATCCCCGCCACGCCATTGAGCAACATCGGCACCGCAAACCCGGCACTACCCGCCGCGGCACCAACGCCTTCGATCCAGTGATGCACCACCGGCACGCCGTGGGTGAGAATTCCGCCGCCGACCAGGAACATCGCCGCCGTGCCGACCACCGACAGGGTTTTCATCATGTACGGTGCGGCGCTGAGGATGGCGCTGCCGACTTTCCTGGCAACCTGCCCAGGTTTCTGCGTCAGCCACAGACCGAGATCGTCGAGCTTGACGATACCCGCTACCAATCCATAAACGCCGACAGTCATGACGATGGCGATACCGGACATCACAACCACTTGCTGAGTTAGCGATGCATCCGCCACGGTGCCCAAGGTGATCGCGATTATCTCTGCCGAAAGGATAAAGTCAGTGCGAATCGCGCCTTTGATCTTGTCCTTCTCGAATGCCACCAGATCGGTCGCCGGATCAGCAACCGCCTCAGTCAGTTGCGCATGTTCGACCTCGTCTTCAGCCTTGCTGTGCAGAAATTTGTGCGCAAGCTTCTCGAAACCTTCGAAGCACAGATAGGCACCGCCGACCATCAACAACGGCGTGACCAGCCACGGCACGAACGCACTGATCGCCAGTGCCGACGGCACCAGAATCAGTTTGTTGACGAACGAACCTTTGGCCACGGCCCAGACCACCGGGATTTCCCGTTCGGCACGCACGCCGGAGACCTGCTGGGCATTGAGCGCCAGGTCGTCGCCGAGCACGCCGGCAGTCTTCTTGGCGGCCATTTTGCTCATCAACGCCACGTCGTCCAGCACGGTGGCAATATCGTCGACCAGCACCAGCAAACTGCTTCCTGCCATGAATCCTGTTTCCTTTTATGTATGAATGTTGCGAAGCATAACGCGACCTTAGACCACGCGGGGCATTCTTGAGCGCTGCGCGAGGCCGGTGCTACCATGCGCAACCGCCAGAACAGGCAAGGAACCACCGGGTTTATGAGCACAATCCGCGAGCGCAACAAAGAACTGATCCTGCGTGCCGCCAGTGAGGAGTTTGCCGACAAGGGCTTCGCTGCGACCAAAACCAGCGACATCGCCGCCAAGGCGGGATTGCCCAAGCCCAACGTTTACTACTACTTCAAGTCCAAGGAAAACCTCTACCGCGAGGTATTGGAAAGCATCATCGTGCCGATTTTGCAGGCCTCGACCCCGTTCAATCCGGACGGCGTACCGAGCGAAGTGCTGAGCGGCTACATCCGCTCGAAAATCCGCATCTCCCGCGACCTGCCCTTCGCCTCGAAAGTATTCGCCAGCGAAATCATGCACGGCGCCCCGCACCTGAGCGCCGACCTGGTCGAACAGCTCAACAGCCAGGCCAAACACAACATCGACTGCATCCAGAGCTGGATCGACCGCGGCCAGATCGCCCCGATCGACCCTAATCACCTGATGTTCAGCATCTGGGCCGCGACCCAGACCTACGCCGACTTTGATTGGCAGATTTCTGCAGTCACCGGGAAAGACAAGCTGGATGAGGCGGATTATGAGGCGGCGGCACAGACGATTATCCGGTTGGTGTTGAAGGGGTGTGAGCCGGACTGAAACACCTTGGAGACGCCATCGCGAGCAGGCTCGCTCCTACATTTGGAATGCGTTCCCCTGTAGGAGTGAGCCTGCTCGCGATCGAGGCAACTCGGTTTCAGGTCAAACCCAGATGGCATCCCACAGCGGATAGTCGCCAAGCTTCTCCACCAGCCCGGCCCGCAACGGATTGGCCACGACATAACGCGCCATCTTCACCAGATCTTCTTCCCGTCTCAGGGCGCGGTCATGAAACCCTCTCTGCCAGAGAACGCTGTTTCCACCGGAAGCTTGCCTGACAGCCTTGGTGCTCAGCGATTTGGTTTTTTGCATTACCTCACTCAATGAACCTCGTTGCAATTCAATCAACCAATGGAAATGATCTGGCATCACTACCCAGGCTAGTGAGCTCACCAGCCCTGAATCTTGCGCGTGTCGGAATTGATCAGCGACCAGTTTGCCCAAAGCAAAATTCGTGAAGATCGGCTTTCGTTGATAAGTGGTGCTGGTTAACAGGTAGATTCGACTGACTTCGGTATAGCGCCCGACTCGCAATTTATGTGCAGCAGGTAGATCCGGCATTCCTTTGCCCTCTGTGATCAGGTCATGACAAGGCTAGTACCGGGAAAGGCAGATGGAGCGGTCAACTGTTGGCAGGATGTGTCTGGTAGATAGCTATCGCGAGCAGGCTCACTCCTACAGGGGATTTGCGGCGTTCAGACATTTTGTGTCTGAACACAAATCC
>NZ_JBSVXS010000078.1:0-26429 GCF_054070155.1 Pseudomonas sp. SDT291_1_S447 | reverse complement strand
ATTGATCAACTGACAGACCGCTATCGCGAGCAGGCTCACTCCTACAGGGGTTTTGCGTGGGATTCAGGAACCGCGATAGGTCGAGAAGCCGTACGGGCTGAGCAGCAGTGGGATGTGGTAGTGCTGATCGGTCTGTTTTACCTCGAAGATCACCGGAATCTCCGGGAAGAACGTGTCGTGCTTGACCTTCTTGAAGTACTCGCCAGTCTTGAACGCCACGCGGTATTCGCCCGCCTCAAAAGGTTGCTTGGCCGGGAACAGTTCGGCAATCCGCCCTTGTTCATTGGTCGTGCCCTGCGCCAACGGCTGCCAGTTCTGGCCGACGTGTTTCTCCAGCGTCACGTCGATGCCCGGCGACGGCAGGCCGTTTTCCAGATTGAGCACGTGCACGCTCAACGGATTACCGGCCGCCAGTGCCAGGCTCGAAAAAGCGCTCAGGCCGAGCGCGGCAAGGGTCATGCGCATAGTCGTCATGAGTGAAACTCCTTATTGGGAACGGGTTATGGCCAGACCGGTTTTCCCGGCAGCCTTGATCGCACAGTTTTCGTCTTGCTCGCCGCCGCCGGAACCGGCCACACCCATCGCGCCGACCAGCTCATCAGCGGCGAACAGCGGAATGCCGCCGCCGAGCAACAACAACTCGTCGAGGGTGTTGAGGTTGGCGGTTTCCGGATTGCTGCGAGCACGTTCGGCAAACAGTCGGGTGGCGGTTTTGGTCGACAGCGCGGTGTACGCCTTGCGCTGGCTGGCGGCGGTGTTGTGCGGGCCAACGCCATCGCCGCGCAGGGTCACCAGCAGATTGCCGCCCCGATCAAGCACCGACACCGTGCCGGTGCAGTTGGCCATGGCGGTGTCGGCGAGCAGCCGTGCGGTTTTCAGATCGAGATCAGCGTGACGCGGCAGCTCAGGACTGGCGGCAGCGACGCCACTGAGGCCGATCATCAGGCTGGCTACAAGGTATTTGACGGTCATGGACAGGCTCCAAAAGCGAAGGTCGACACCTTAATCGCCGGTCTTCGTCAGAACCTCGTCAGTCTGATTACAAGTTTGTAATGGGCAACGCCGCCGAAGGCGCCTAGCCTGTGTGTCTGAATAATCGAGGTGTGCCATGCGTTTGCTGGTCGTAGAAGATGAAGCCAAAACCGCGAATTTCCTCGCCAAGGGCCTGGGCGAGTCGGGTTTTGCCGTGGACGTGGCGCTCAATGGTCTCGATGGTCGTTACTTTATCGAGCAGCAGGAATATGACCTGATCATCCTCGACGTGATGCTCCCCGGCCTCAACGGCTGGCAATTGCTGCAACTGATCCGCCAGCGCGGCGCAACGCCGGTGTTGTTCCTGACCGCCAAGGACGCCATCGAAGACCGCGTGCGCGGGCTCGAGCTGGGCGCCGACGATTACTTGCTCAAACCCTTCGCCTTCGCCGAATTGCTCGCGCGGGTACGCACGTTGCTGCGGCGCGGGCCGATGCGCGAAGCCGAGTCGTACACCATCGCCGATCTGGAAATCGATGTGCTGCGCCGTCGTGTCAGCCGTGGTGGCCAGCGCATCGCCCTGACCAACAAGGAGTTCGCGTTGCTGCAATTGCTCGCCAGCCGTCAGGGCGAAGTGCTGTCGCGCACGCTGATCGCCTCGCAGGTGTGGAACCTGAATTTCGACAGCGACACCAACATGGTCGAGGTTGCAGTGCGCCGTTTGCGCTCCAAAGTCGATGATCCCTACATGCCGAAACTGATCCACACCGTGCGCGGTGTCGGTTATCAACTGGAAGCGCCTGACGATGCGCTCTAGGTCGATCGCCTGGCGCCTGGCGCTGGCGTTCGCATTGGTCTGCGCCTTGGTGTTGAGTGCTATCGGCGTATTTCTCTACCGCTCGCTGGCCTCGGAAATCGCCTACCGCGACGACCTCGCGTTGCTCGGTCGACTGGAACAGGTGCGCGCCTTGCTCGCCGACAGCGATAGCTTGGGTGCCTTGCAGGCACGGCCGCGGCTCTATCAGAACATGCTCGGCAATCTCGACAGCCTGCTACTGGTGCGCCGTGCCGATGGCTCCAGTGTGATCGCTATCAACCCGCGTCAGCGCGATCTGCCAACCCTCAACGCGATCCCCCGCGAGCAAACGCCGCAGCGCCGCGATGTGCTGACGTGGCAAGCGTCGGACGGTGCCGAACTGGCCCTGTTGTCCGGTGAAGCGCAAGGTCCGAACGGTGAGCCGCTGACCGTCATCGCCGGCAAGGTACTGAGTGAACGCGAACAGATGCTCGCCAGTTACCGGTTACGCCTTTATCTGGCCGTCGGCCTGGGTGCATTGCTCGCCTTTGCCTTGGGCTTGCTATTGCTGCGCCGGGGTCTGCAACCGTTGCGTCAGTTGAGCGAAGCGGTGCGCGGCATCGATCTGCGCAGCCTCGACCAACGGTTGCCCGCCCATGGCACGCCCGCTGAACTGCTTGAACCGGTACAGGCGCTCAACGGCATGCTCGCGCGGCTGGACGACAGCGTGCAGCGTCTCTCGCAGTTTTCCGCCGACCTCGCCCATGAAATCCGCACGCCATTGCATACCTTGCTGGCGAGCAACGGTCAGGCGCTGAATCATCCGCGCAGTACCGAGGAGTATCAGGACGTGCTGGCGTCGAACATGGAAGAGTTCGAACGGCTCAAGCGCATGGCGGAAAACCTGATGTTCCTTGCCCGCGCGGAGCAGGCCGAGAGGGCGCTTAATCTGCAAACGCTGGATTTGCACAGCGTTGGCAGTGAACTGTGCGATTACTTTGAAGCCTTGGCCGATGACCGAGATCTGCGGCTGGACAACCAACTGCAGGGTGAATTGCTTGCCGATCAGCAATTGCTGCAACGGGCGCTCGGGAATTTATTGGCGAATGCCGTGCGCCACGCTGACTCCGGAACCGTGATCAGCCTGCGTCGCCGCGATGAGGCGGGTTGGTGCTGGTTGCAGGTGCACAACCATGGCCCGGCCATTGCGCCGGAGCATCTGGGCAAACTGTTCGACCGTTTCTACCGTGTCGATCCTTCACGGGCGGAGCCGGGGGATTCCGGTGGCTTGGGGTTGGCGATCGTGCAGTCGATCATGCAATTGCATGGCGGGCAGGTGCGAGTGAGTAGTGATGTTGACAGCACCGTTTTTGAACTGGGTTTTTTAGTGAATTAAAGGGCGCTATCGCGAGCAGGCTCACTCCTACGATTGGAATGCGTTCCCCCTGTAGGAGTGAGCCTGCTCGCGATGGCGCCAGATCAGAAAAACTGATTCTGGATCAGCGCAACCCATCACGAAACTGCCCCGGCGTCAGCCCCGTCCAGCGCTTGAACGCGCGGCTGAAGCTGCTGGTATCAGCAAATCCGAGCAGATAACTCACCTCACTCAACGAACACTGCGGATCGCGCAGGTGCAGCAACGCCAGATTCTCCCGGCTCTCGTTAAGCAACGTATCAAAGCGACAACCCTCATCCGCCAGATGCCTTTGCAGGCTGCGCAAACTCAGGTGCAGCGCCTGGGCAATCCGTTCTGCACTGGGTTCACCTTCCGGCAATTGTTCTTCAATGGCATCGCGCACCTTGCGCTCCCAGGTCAGCGGCTGGAGCTGGGCCATGGTGCGTTTGAGCACGGCTTCGTTGTGTTCGGCGAGTTCCGGGTTGGCGTCGTCAAGGTGGCTGTCAAAGTCGGCGAGGGCAAACTCCAGACGATCCTCCGTACAACCGAAATGCACTGGCGCGCGAAAGACTTTGTGCCATTGGTGCGCATCGCTCGGCTCCGGGCGGCGCAGGTAAACCGCCAGCGGTGCGTAGTCGCGGCC
Organism: Pseudomonas sp. SDT291_1_S447; assembly: GCF_054070155.1. Taxonomy (NCBI): domain Bacteria; kingdom Pseudomonadati; phylum Pseudomonadota; class Gammaproteobacteria; order Pseudomonadales; family Pseudomonadaceae; genus Pseudomonas; species Pseudomonas sp. SDT291_1_S447. Next base: position 22,622 of record NZ_JBSVXS010000078.1, on the reverse strand, counting down.
GAGGCGATTGCGGCAGGTGCGCACGTAGATCGCGGTGAAGGCATCGATGGCTTCGAAGGCTGGCGCCGGATTGCCTGACGGAATTTTCAGACGGAATTGGTAGCGGTCGTCGCCTCGATTCAGCTCCAGTTCCAGCGCATCGCTGACCACCGGGTGATAACGCACGATACGTTCGAACACCTCGCGCAAACTGCCACTGGCGACCAGCGCATAACCGAGGGCATGAAAGGTGGTCGGGCTGACGAAGCGCGACACGCGCAGACCAAGCGCCGGGTCGCCGCTGACCTGCACGGCGATTTCCCACAGGCGCGTAGTGCCGGACAGCGGATAGCGCGCGTTGGGGTCGTCCATCAAATTTGGGTCGAGCCCGGCCTGTTGGCACAAGGCAATGCTGTCCAGCCCCAGCGCATCGAGTTGTTTGCGCAAGGCACGGGTCCAGCTGGCGAGGGAGGTCGGTTCCTTCATGCTGATTGGCGCTTCCGGTCAACAGGTTGGCGTTCTCGGCTACCGCAATTGAAGCCTTGGCGAGGCACGATGCGAACATCATAAACCCGAGGATGGAAGCATGGACGGTACTTCTGCAAGTCCCCAGCGACACAATGCGGCCCAGCGATCAGCGCATATTCGCCAAGTGGTGCTGGCCAAAGGCATCGAACTGCGCGAGCGCTACCCGATTCTCAAGCATCAGGATGCGCTGGGGGCGGGGATTCTGGCCTTTGCCCTGATCGGGATGATCGGCTCGGCGGCGCTGTACATCAGCGGACATATGGCGTGGTGGGTTTGCCTGTTGCTCAACGCGTTTTTTGCTTCGCTGACCCATGAGCTTGAGCACGACCTGATCCACAGCATGTATTTCCGCAAGCAACGCGTGCCGCACAATTTGATGATGGGGTTGGTGTGGCTGGCGCGGCCGAGCACGATCAATCCGTGGATTCGTCGCCATCTGCACCTCAATCACCACAAGGTCTCCGGCACTGAAACCGACATGGAAGAGCGCGCGATCACCAACGGCGAACCGTGGGGTTTTGCGCGGTTGCTGATGGTTGGCGACAACGTGATGTCGGCATTCATCCGCATGCTGCGGGCGCCGACCTGGGCGCACAAGTGGAGCATTCTGAAACGGGTTTTCAAAGTCTATGCACCGCTGGCGCTGGTGCATTGGGGCGCGTGGTATGTGTTTCTCGGTTTTCACGCGGCCAATGGCATCGCCTATCTGCTGGGCGCGCCGATCGAATGGTCAGCGACCACATTGTCGGTGATGCAGGTGATCGATATCGCTGCTGTGGTGATTATCGGCCCGAACGTGTTGCGCACGTTTTGCCTGCACTTCATCAGCTCGAACATGCATTACTACGGCGACGTCGAGTTGGGCAATGTGCTGCAGCAGTGTCAGGTGCTCAACCCTTGGTGGCTGTGGCCGTTGCAGGCGTTCTGCTTCAACTTTGGCAGTAGTCACGGGATCCATCATTTTGTCGTGAAGGAGCCGTTTTACATCCGCCAGATGACCGTGCCGGTGGCGCATAAGGTGATGCGTGAGATGGGGGTGCGGTTTAATGATTTCGGCACGTTTGGGCGGGCGAATCGGTTTGTTCGTCGGGATGAAGTCGCGGTGTCTGGTGAGGCGGTGGAGGCCTGACAAGCTGCCCCTCACCCTAACCCTCTCCCAAAGGGAGAGGGGACCGATCGGGGGATATTGGGGAACTACGCCGACCTGAATGTTTTTCATCGAATCCATAATCGACCCAATTTTTCAGGTCGATGTTTGACGAAAGACACCTCGGTCGGCCCCCTCTCCCTCTGGGAGAGGGCTGGGGTGAGGGGCTTTTGATTTTCCCCTTAATCCGGCTGAAACGGCGACTCACTGAGAATAACCCCGGTCTCCTCAACATACTGCTGCCAATGCCCGATCAACGCGCTGAGCTTCTCCGGCCGACTCAACGCCAGATCATGAATTTCCCCCGGATCACTACTCAAATCATAAAGCTGCCACGTCGCCGGCCCCACCGGCCCGGGGATCCACACGGCTTTCCACGAGCCTTGGCGAATCGCCCGACGCCCGAACAATTCCCAACCCGTGACCGTGTGCTCGTCATGCACCTGCGCAGTCTCGCCGGACAAGAATCCCAGCCAGGATTTGCCGCGCAACGGCGCTACCGGTTTGCCGTGCCATAATTTGCCCGGATGACGCACGCCCGCCAGATCGAGAATCGTCGGCGTGATGTCCATCACCGTGCCGAAGCCATGGCTGATCTGCCCTTTGATCGCCAACTGCGGATAGTGCAACAGCGCCGGCACGCGAATCCCGCCTTCAGTGGTAAATGCCTTGAACAACCGTGACGGCGCGGTCGCTACTTGTGCCCAGTTCGGCCCGTACCAGACATAGGAATTAGCCCGACCAATGTTGTCGAGGCTGTTGTCGTAATGCTGGCTGAGATACGTCACCAGTTCCGGTCCGAACTTGGGGAACGCTTCAAGCAGCGCACCTTCGGCACCGTTGTCGGACATGAACAGGATGAACGTGTTGTCGAGCTGCCCCTGCTGGCGCAGATAATCGACAACCCGGCCAATGTTCCAGTCCATGCGCTCGACCATTGCCGCGTAGACCTCCATGGCCCGCGCGGAAATCTGTTTTTGTTCCTCGCTTAATGCGTCCCACTGCTGGGTCAACTGAATCAAAGGATGCGGCTCGACGTCTGGCTCAATCAGACCGAGGGCTTTGAGTTTTTCCAGACGCTCCAGGCGCAGCACTTCAGGGCCGGCGTCATAGCGGCCACGGTATTTCTCGACGATCTCGGCCGGCGCCTGCAACGGCCAGTGCGGCGCGGAGAACGGCAAATAGGCGAAGAACGGCCGGGTCTGGTCACGTTCCTTGAGGTACTGCAGCAACTTGTCGCCAAAGGCATCGGAGGAATAGAAATCCTTGGGCAATTCGTCGAGGAAGGTGTCGTCCTCGATGTACAGCGCCGGAGTGGATTTCAGCAGACCGGGCGTTTGCTCATCGTAGGTCGGCTCGAAACCGTAGTGGTTGGCCGCGCCCGGCAGCAGCGAAAACGAACGCTCGAAACCCCGCGCATGGGGCGCCAGTTCAGCCTTCAAACCGAGGTGCCATTTGCCGCTCATCAAGGTTTGATAACCGGCCTCGCGCAGCAGCTCCGGCAGCGCCACCACGCGATCGTTGAGATAGCCCTCATAACCCGGTTTACCGATCAGTTCCGGGGTCAGCGTTTCGGCCATGGTGCCAATGCCGGCGATGTGGTGGTCGGTGCCGGTCAGCAGCATCGAGCGGGTCGGCGAGCAGGTTGGTGCGGTATGAAAATCGGTGAGGCGCAGGCCATTGTTGGCCAGGGCATCGAGGTGCGGCGTGGCGATTTCGCCGCCGAACGCGCCGATATCGGAGAAGCCTAGATCGTCGGCCAGAATCACCAGAAAATTGGGACGTTGCGGCATCGCAAAACTCCTGTTCAGCAGGCAATGAACGTCAGCGGCAGATCGCGGATCTGCACCGGTACGCTCGGTTGGTAATGGTCGTCACTGGTCAGTTCGTGCAGCAGTTCTTCACGCAACTGATGGAAGTCGAAACTGCTGCGCTGGCGCGGGTGCGGCAGGGCGATGTCGACCACTTGTTTGATCCGCCCCGGACGCGGCTCCATCACCACCACGCGGTCGGCGAGGAAGATCGCTTCCTCGACGTCATGGGTGACGAGGATCGTGGTGATTTTTGCGCGGTCACGGATCGCCAGCAGCTCGTCCTGCATCTGCTGGCGAGTCAGCGCATCGAGCGCGCCGAAGGGCTCGTCGAGCAGCAGAATTCTTGGGCTGGCAACCAGGCCGCGAGCAATCGCCACACGCTGGGCCATGCCGCCGGAAAGCTGATGCGGATAGGCGCGGGTGAAGTCGCGCAGGCCGACCAGCTCGATGAAATCGTTGATCCGCTGTTGCTTCTGCGCCGCGCTCAGCGGCTCGTTGACCAAGCCCAGGCCGATGTTGTCGGCGACGGTCAGCCACGGAAACAAACGATGTTCCTGAAAGACAATGCCGCGCTCGCCACCGATGCCGCTGACGACTTTGCCATCCACGGTAATCTGCCCGCGAAACTGCGTATCAAGGCCCACCAGCAAACGCAGCAAAGTCGATTTTCCGCAACCGCTGGAGCCGACAATGGCGACGAATTCGCCCTCGGCGATATCGAGGTTGAATTCGCGAATTGCCTCCAGTTCGAAACCGTCGACGTCAAAGGATTTGCCTACGTGGTTGAAGCTGACAATCGGTGCGTTCATGCGTGTCTCCAGCGGGTCGCGCGAATTTCCAGGCGTTGGCCAATGAGGTTGAGCAGGGCGCCGGTGAGGCCGACGAAAAGCATGCAGGCCATGATCAGGTCCATGCGCAGCAGTTGTTGTGCACCGATCATCTGGCTGCCGATGCCGCCGTTGGACGGCATGAAATATTCGGCGCCGATGGTGCCGAGCCAGGCGTAGATCAGGCTCAATCTGAGGCCTGCGAAAATCCCCGGCGCGGCGCCCGGCAATACCAATCGGCGCAGACGTTGGCCAAGGCTCAGGCGCAACACTTGTGCGGCTTCATTGAGTTGTGGCGAGAGGTTGGCGACGCTGCGTTGCGTGGCGATAAACAGCGGAAAGAATGCAGCAAGGGCGACGAACACCCACTTCGCCAGTTCGCCCAGACCGAACCACGCGGTGAGCAGCGGCACCCAGGCGAAAATGGCGATCTGGCGGAGGGCGGCGAGGGTCGGACCGAGCAGGCGTTCGCTGGTGCGCGACAAGCCCAGCAGCAAGCCGAGGGCGAAACCGAGTCCACCGCCCAACAGCAAACCGCCGAGGGTGCGACCGAGGCTAAGCGCCATGCCGCTGATCAATGTGCCATCGAGCACGCCAGCCGATGCCGTGCTCAAAACGGCCAACGGGCTGACCAGAATGTTGGCATCGACCCACTGCAGTTCGTTTGCCAATTGCCACAGCGCCAACAAGCCCAGCGGTAGCAGCCATGGTTGCAGCCGCTGCCAGCCTTCATAACGCGGGCCGCGACGAATTTCGGCGGTGGCCGGGTGCGGCCAGTGCACCAGTTTCTTGTCCAGCAGACCGATGCCGCGATCCATTGCCACGCCAATCAACCCGATCACCACGATGCAGACGAACACGATGTCGAGCATGAACAACTGCCGCGCCCAGACCATCAGATAACCGATGCCTTCGCTGGAGGCCAGCAGTTCGACTGCCAGCAATGAGGTCCACCCGGCGGCCAGTGCCAGACGCACGCCAGCCATGAACGCGGGGAGGGCGGCGGGCAACACCAGGCGACGGATCAGCAGGTGTGGCGGCAAACGTAAAACAGCGGCGGCTTCGCGCAGTTTTGGTTGTGCATCTCTCACGCCGACCAGTGTGTGCAAGGTCACCGGCACCACGATCGCTTTGATCAGCACCACCAGTTTCAGCACTTCGCCGATGCCGAAAAACACCATGAACAGTGGAATCCACGCCAGCGTCGGTATCTGCGAAAGTCCGGCGAAGGTCGGGAAGATCAAACGTTCAAGACGACGACTGAATCCCAGCGCTGCACCGAGCACCGCCCCCGCCGAAATCCCGGCGAGCAAGCCCCAGAACAGTCGTTGCAGGCTTATCCACAAATGGCTCCATAACTCGCCTTGCGACAACTCGACAGCGCTGTTCCACACCAGCGACGGCGCCGGCAGGATCTGTTCGCTCATCCACTCATTGCGCGCGGCCAGCCACCACAGCGCGAACAGACTCAGCGGCAGGAGCCATGGCAACAGGCGTTGGTTCAGGCTTGGCCAGGTACGGCGACTTTTCAGCGGCGGCGCGGGAAGTGGGAGACTGAGCAAGGATTGGCGGGCCATGGGTGACCTCCGTTGTCGGGTTGGCTCAAGATCAAGATCAAAAGATCGCAGCCTTCGGCAGCTCCTACGGGGGAATGCGTCCTTGAATTACTCTTGTAGGAGCTGCCGAAGGCTGCGATCTCTAGCGGTATTAACTAAGAGCTAATGGTTATAAATAATCTTTAATAAGTTAGTTTTAGAGATAAGCAGCGCCATTTAAGGCCTCCAGCCCACACGCATCCAATGCATTCGAAGAATATTTTCGATGCTGTTAATGCATACGCCGCTGCAAGCCGCGCCACTGCCCGCTTAGCGTTAAAAGCTATAAAAATGTGCATTTATAGTATTTAAGCGTAGGTAGTCATTCGGCCTACTTTCGGCTCCTCAACGCCCGTCGTGATCAAGGAGCTGCACCCATGAACCTTCCCTTCAAACGTGTTTTCAGCCTGTTTGCCGTTCCTGCTCTGGCGGGCCTTCTGGCGTTCACCGCGCATGCCGACGAACTCAAGGAAATCAGAATCGCCGTGCCCGACCTGAGCGCCGGAACCCAGCACAGCGGCGGCGGTGTGGTGGATGTGTTGCGCGATCAGCAGATTTTCGAAAAGGCCTTTGCCGATCAGGGCATCAAGATTCAGTGGAGTTTCTTCAAAGGTGCCGGGCCGGTCATCAATGAGGCGTTTGCCAATGGTCAGGTTGATTTGGCGTATCTGGGCGATCTGGCGGCAATCATCGGCAAGTCCAATGGTCTGGATACGCGTTTGCTCAGCGCCAGTGCGCGTGGTGTAAAACAGTATCTGGGCGTGGTGCCGGGGTCAGGGATCAAGACTCTGCAGGACCTGAAAGGTAAACGCGTGGCGATCTTCCGCGGCACAGCAACCCAGTTGTCGTTTGACGCGGCGCTGGCCAGTCAGGGCTTGAGCGAGAAGGATCTGAAAGTCATCAATCTGGATTTCAACGCAGCGGTTGCAGCGCTGGCGGCGAAGCAGATCGATGCGTCATGGGGCAGTTCCGGGTTGACCGCATTGCAGGCCAAAGGTCTGGCCGAATTACCGCTCAACACCAAGGATCTCGGCGGCGCCGGCAGCGTGCAGTCGGTATTGGTCGGCACGGGCAAGTTTGTCGACGCGCACCCGGAAGCGGTGGCGAAATTGCTCAAGGCGCAGCAGCAGGCGGTTGAGTGGCTGACCGAGGACAGCAACAAGGCGGCTTACGTGCAACTGGTCTCGGGTTTGGCCAGTTATCCACCGGTGATCCTGACGCAGGATCTGCAGGATCAGAAATTGAGCGAAGTGTTCCCTTCGACGCTGGATCCGGTGTTCCTCGGCAGCTTGCAGGACAAAGTTGATCTGGCGGCGCAGCAGAAGCTGATTCGCAAGCCGTTCAAGGTGAATGATTGGGTGGCGCCTGAGTTGGCGGCGGCCAAACTCTGAATCTTTAGCGTTTGACCCGGTGCCATCGCGAGCAGGCTCACTCCTACATTTGGAATGCGTTCCCCTGTAGGAGTGAGCCTGCTCGCGATAGCGTCCTAAACGGCGACGCTGACTTCCTGCCGATCCACCGCCACCAACGTCTCGATCATCGCCCGCGCCGCCGGCGACAAGCGAAACCCGGTGCGACTGACAATCCCGCACCGCGCATTCATGCTCTCCAGGTTCTGCGGCAGATTGCGCCAGTGCAGCAACACCAGAGAACCCTTGGCAATGTCTTCGACAAACGCCTCCTCTGTGCCCACGCCAATCGCATTCGATTGCAGCACCACTTTGACCAGCGCCGGAAAGTGCTCGGTCTCGATAGTCGGTGAAAAATCGATGCGTCCACTGAGGTTCGCCAGCAGTTTGCGAATGCCCGGCGGGATCAGCGTGGTCGCCAACGGGTAGTCGAACATGTCGTTGGTCGACAGGCTTTCCTTGGCCAATAGCGGATGCCCCGGCCGGCAGAAAAACACCCCGCGCTTGGGCGTCAGTGCCTGGGTCTGGAAGTTCGGATCAGACTCGAAATGACGGATGTCGGCGATGAAGAATTCGATCTCTTCACGGCTCAGCGCGCGGCTGAGTTTTTCCCAGTTATCCACCTGAAAACAGGTGCGCACTTTCGGGTGCGCATTGATGAATTGCGCCACCGCATCCGGCACCAGTTTCACCGCTGGCGCCGGGCCGCAACCGAAGTGCACCTCACCGGCGTCGAGCTTGGTCATCTGCGTCACTTCGGCGCTGAGCAGCGCCGCGCCTTGCACCAGGCTCAGGGCGTGTTGCAGCACCACTTGGCCCTCGGGTGTAGGGCGCAAATCCTTGTTGCCGCGATCCACCAGCACGCAGCCGAACTCCTGCTCCAGCCCCTGAATGCTGCGGCTGAACGCCGGTTGAGTGATGCCCATCGCGTCCGCCGCACGGACAAAACTGCGGTGTTCGTTGAGGGCGATGAAGTAACGCAACTGGCGAAGATCCATATGCTTTTCCGGCATCCTAAAAATAGCTCGAAGGCATTTGCGACGAGGGTTGCTAGAGGTTTTAAATGCAAGCTCTTATTCCGTCAACGAAGCATGTGAATATCTATTAGATGTAAATGGAATATAGATAGAGCGTTGTTTCGCTGCCGTCCAACCGTAAGCAGTCGATGAGGGTCTACCCATGAGCAATGCCGCACTCGCAGTAAAACCCGCTGTCCACGCACTGGAAATTCATCCGGTGGCCGGTCGTATCGGCGCCGAGATCCGTGGTGTGCATTTGTCCGGTGAGCTGGACGCCGCCACCGTCGAAGCCATTCAACAGGCACTGGTTCAGTACAAAGTCGTGTTCTTCCGCGAACAGACTCAGCTCGACGATCAGCGTCAGGAAGCCTTTGCTCATTTGCTCGGCGAACCGGTGGCGCACCCGACCGTGCCGTCGCGTGAAGGCACGCGTTATCTGCTCGAACTGGACGGCGCTGAAGGCCAGCGCGCCAACTCCTGGCACACCGACGTGACATTCGTCGACGCCTACCCGAAAGCCTCGATCCTGCGCTCCGTGGTGGCACCGGCATTCGGTGGCGACACGCTGTGGGCCAACACCGCGACGGCGTACAACGGCTTACCGACCGAGCTGCGTGAACTGGCCGACAAACTGGTCGCCGTGCACAGCAACGAATACGACTACGCCAGCGCCAAGCCGGACGTCTCGGCGGAGAAGCTTGAACGCTATCGCAAAGTCTTCACTTCCACCGTTTACGAGACTGAGCACCCAGTGGTGCGCGTGCATCCGATCAGTGGCGAAAAGAGCTTGCTGCTGGGGCATTTCGTCAAACGTATCAAGGGTTATTCGCAGGCGGATTCGGCGCATCTGTTCGGGCTGTTGCAGAGCCATGTGATCCGTCAGGAAAACACCGTGCGCTGGCGCTGGAAGGCCGGTGATGTGGCGATCTGGGATAACCGTTCGACGCAGCATTATGCGATTGATGATTACGGCACTCAGGATCGGGTGGTGCGTCGGGTGACGTTGAAGGGGGAAGTGCCGGTTGGGGCTTCTGGGCAGCGTAGCCAAACCATTAAAGGGCGTGATTGAAGATCAAAAAACCCTCACCCCAGCCCTCTCCCAGAGGGAGAGGGAGCCGACCGAGTTGTCTCCCGTTATGCATAGACCTGAAAGATCTTTATCGATTATGGATTCGGTGAAGCACGATCAGGTCGGTGTACCTCTGAAATATCCCCCATTCAGTCCCCTCTCCCTCCGGGAGAGGGTTAGGGTGAGGGGCTCTTCCCGCTACCAAACACCAATCTGAACAACCTTCTCGGTCTCCGGCTCACCGTAGCGAAACCGCTGCCCGCGCAAATCTATCTCCCGATGACTGATCGTGGTGCGCCGCTTCAACCCCCGCACCCACTCAAACAAATACCCCGCATGCTCCTCGCGCACCGCTGCATACGCCGGGTCATCCCCCAGATCACGCAACTCCTGCGGATCATTGAGCAGATCAAACAACTGCGGTCGAAAGCCGTCGTACGCCAGGTATTTCCAGCGCTCGCTGCGCACCATGGTCATCCGGCAACGATCAATCGGCTGGCCCAGACGCTCACGTGCCGGCGCCTGGAAGGCGTAGTCGTATTCGCTGATTGCATAGCGGCGCCAGTCCGGATGTTCACCGTGCAGAAGCGGGATCAACGAACGCCCTTCAAGCCGATGCTCCGCGCCCGGCAATCCCAATGCCTGAAGAAACGTCGGCAACGCATCGATGGTTTCTGTCAGTCGATCATCGACGGTTCCCCGGGTGACATCCGCCGCCGCCCGAGGGTCGCGCACGATCAACGGCACGCCCACCGCCTGCTCCAGCAAAAATTCCTTCTCGCCCAGCCAGTGATCACCGAGAAAGTCGCCGTGATCGCTGGTGAACACGATCAAAGTGTCATCCCAGCGACCGTTGCTCTGCAGAAAATCGAACAGCCGTCCGAGTTGATCATCCACCTGCTTGATCAGACCCATGTACGTAGGGATTACAGTCAATCGTACTGAATCGCGGGAAAAGTTGAGGCTTTCCTCATGCTGGCGAAACGCAGTGTATACGGGGTGTTTGCTGGCTTCGGAGGGCGTCGCGCGGACCGCTTCGAGAATCGATTTCGTACTGTACAAGGCGTGGTACGGCGCTGGTACGATGTAAGGCCAGTGCGGTTTGATATACGAGAGGTGTAAACACCACGAGTTCTCGCCTTGCTCGGTGATGAAGTCGATGGCTCGATTTGTAGTGTAGACAGTCTCTGAGTGTTGCTCGGGAATTCGTGCTGGCAAATTCGCATGACGCATTTTCCAGCCGCTGAGGATTTCGCCGTTTTCGCCTTCGGCGGCATTGGCCCAGTCGTGCCAGGGGTTTTTGCCGTCGAAGCCGTGTTCGCGCAGGTAATGCGTATAGGGCGCGGATTCGCGTTTGTCGTCGAACAGCGGGTCGTCGGGGTAGATGCCGTCGTGGCGCATGTACGGTTCGAAGCCGACTTCATTGAGGATTTCGGCCTGTTCACTTTCAGGATTGATCGCCAGGCGTTGCAAGGCATCGACATTCGCCGTGGCGTGGGTCTTGCCGACGAGTGCGGTACGGATGCCGTGCGGGCGCAAGTAATCGCCAATCGTCAGTTCGTCCAGCGGCAACGGCACGGCGTTCCACGCCACTTGATGGCTGCTGACATAACGTCCGGTGTAGGCCGACATCCGCGACGGCCCGCAGATCGTGCCTTGGGTGTAGGCGCGGCTGAAACGTACGCCGGCAGCGGCGAGGCGATCGATGTTTGGCGTGTGCAGATGCGGATGGCCGTAGCAGGACAGGTAATCGCGGCGCAGTTGATCGCACATGATGTACAGCACATTGCGTACGGGGTTTGGCGGGGTGGGCATGGGGTTCACCGGTCAATGGGACAGGCGAGGGTTTTCGCTTTCGGTGGGGGTGTTCGGCAAGTGCATTTGGGGAATGGGTTTTATGCAGGGAATGCATCGGTGCCTGCACTGACGCCATCGCGAGCAGGCTCACTCCTACAGGTGAGCGCATTTCAAATGTAGGAGTGAGCCTGCTCGCGATAACGGTAGATCAGACAGCGAGTCCGTCCAGTGAACAGACTTCTTCATCCACCGCATCAATCGCTTTGATCTGCTCAATCATCGCCTCGGCCAACGGCGACAACCGATACCCCGCCCGGCTGACAATCCCATAGCGGGTGTACAGCTCCTCAAGATCATCGGCCAACCCTTCAATGCGCAAACACACCAGCTCACCCTTGGCCTGATGCAGTGCATCCGAGTACGCACCGACAATCCCGATCGCATCCGAACGTAGCACCACACTGAGCAGACTGGAGCTGTTCTCACACTCGACATTCGGGGTGAAATCCGGCCGCCCACTGAGATCGACAATGACTTTTCGCAAGTTCGGCGGACGAATGCTTACCGCCAGTGGATAGCTCATCAATTGCTCGGCGCTGACCTTATCGAAAGCCGCCAGCGGATGCCCAGCACGGCAACAGAAATGCCATTTGCGCGGTCGCAACCGGTGCGTCAGATAATCCGGATCCGCCTCGAAGTAGCGTGTGTCCGCGACAAAGAATTCGAACTCCTCGCTCATCAGTCGCTTGCTCAGGCTCTGCCAGTCATCAACCTGAAACTGCACCCGCGCTTTCGGGTAGCGCCCGATGAAGCTGCCAATCGCCCGAGGGATCAAACCCGCCGCCGGTGCCGGCCCACAACCGAAGCGCAATTCCCCAGCCTCCAGCCCATTGAACTGGCTGATCTCGTTGGCCATTTGCTGCGCGCCACTGACCAGTCGCCGCGCGTGCTCAAGCAGGACCTGGCCCTGTTTGGTCGGCGGTAATTCCTTGCGCCCGCGATCAACCAACTGGCAGCCGACGCTGTGCTCAAGCGCCTGAATGCTGCGGCTGAACGCCGACTGCGACAGGTTCACCGCCTGCGCGCCGGCGACGAAGCTGCGTTGTTCAGCCAAGGCGATGAAGTGACGAAGTTGGCGCAAGTCGATATGCATTTTTCACATAAAAAATATCCGGGAAATGCATTGGATATGCATTACGTCGACTCCTTATAAAGGCAATCTCTTATGCAGTAAATATCTGTAAATACATAAATAAATAACTTAAAAGAATATGCAGCGCTAAAGATGTCTGTGTGTTTTTTGACCAGGAGCCGCGCCATGAGTCCGTTGAACCTTGCGTCACCCTTAACGCCACGACGGCTCAAACGCCTGCCTCTGGCCCTGTTGCTGGCAGGGAGCGCGAGCTGGACTCACGGTTACGCCGCCGATGCTGAAACCCCGGCGCCAGTGCCGGCCGGCAAGCCCACTGCCAACAGTTCGCAACTGGAAACCGTGACCGTCACCACCCGCCGCCGCGAAGAAAGTTCGCAAGATGTACCAACGCCGATGAGCGTGGTCAGCGGGCAGAATCTGGAGACGCAACGGGTCTACCGGATTCAGGATTTGCAGCAACTGGTGCCCAGCGTCAACGTCGCCTACATGCACGCACGCCAGTCCAGCGTGTCGATCCGTGGCCTGGGTAATAACCCGGCCAGCGATGGCCTGGAAGGCAGCGTCGGCCTGTACATCGACAACGTCTATCTGGGCCGCCCGGGGATGGCGGTGTTTGACTTGATGGACATCGAACAGCTTGAAGTCTTGCGGGGGCCGCAGGGCACGCTGTTCGGCAAAAACACCACCGCCGGGGTGATCAACATCAGCACCCGCGCGCCAACCTTCACGCCTGAGCGCAGCATCGAAACCTCGGTCGGCGAGGACGGGTATTTCCAGACCAAGGGCACGATTTCCGGCCCGCTCAACGATCAACTGGCCGGGCGTTTTTCGGCCTATCGCACGCGCAGTGACGGCGACATCAAAAACGAATACGACGGCCATGATTTGAATGGCGGCTCGCGCGAGGGCTTCCGCGCGCAACTGCTGTTCAAGCCCAATGAAGATTTCAACCTGCGCTGGATCGGCGACTACAACGAAGAGGATTCCAGCGCCGGCACCCGCGTGTTGTACAACACCGGGCCGACCATCAACGGCGTCAACCTGTACCAATCGCGCGCCAACGCCGCCGGGGCAACACTGGTCAACGGCTCGCACCGCAAGGTCAATCTGGACAACGATCAGCATGTCACCGTGCATCAGGGCGGCACCTCGGTGGAAGCCAACTGGACGCTGCCGAGTGACTTCACGCTGACCTCGATCAGCTCCTACCGCTTCTGGAATTTCACCCCGCGCAACGACGACGGCCTCAACGTGCCGGCGAGTTACAACGCCGGGGTGTCGGTGGAAGACAAACAGTACTCGCAGGAATTTCGCCTGGCCTCGCCCAAGGGTGAGTTCTTCGATTACGTCGTCGGCGCCTATTACTTCGGCTCGGATCTGGACAATAAATCCTTTGCCTATTACGGCCCGCAAGCCGATATCTGGAATGGCACCCCAGCAGGCGCGCTGGCTAATGTCACCAGCGTCGGCAACGGCCATATCAAGACCGACAGTTTTGCGCTGTTCGCCCAAGGCACCTGGCACCTCACCGAGCGACTGGACTTCACCGCCGGGGTGCGTGGCACCTATGAAGAAAAAAACGCCTGGGTCACGCGCAATGCGCCGGTCGGCGGCGCGGCAGTCACGGGCGCTGCGGCCACGGCGCGACGCGGTCGTGCCGGCGCTTACGATTCCGGCGACTTGAATCAGTACAGCTCCAGTCCCTCCGGGCTGCTCAATCTCAGCTACCGGATCACCGACGATGTGCTCGGCTACGCCACGTTATCCCACGGCGAGAAATCCGGCGGGGTCAACCTCGCCGTCGGTTCCGCTCCGGTGGCTGGCGCCGATTCACTGCTGATCGGCACCGAACGCGCGAACAACGCCGAACTCGGCTTCAAGAGCACGCTGTGGGATCACCGTCTGCAACTCAACGCCAACGTCTTCTGGACCCAGGTCAACGCCTACCAGACCAATGCCTACGACGCCGAAAACCGCGTGCAGTACCTGACCAACGCCGGTTCTGTGCGTTCGCGCGGGGTCGAGTTCGAAAGCACGGTGATCCCGTTGCGCGGCCTGACCCTGAACATCAACGGCTCCTACAACGACGTCAGCTACCTGTCGTACAAAGACGCCCCATGCCCGCCGGAAGTCAGCCAGGCGCCGGGTGCTCCAGCGTCTTGCGACCTCAGCGGCCATCAAGTGGTCGGCGCCTCGAAGTGGATCGGCAACGCCAACGGCGAATACAAATGGAATCTGGATAACGGCTTCGAACCTTACGTCACCGCGAGCTATGCATTCCGTTCGAAAGCCGTCGGTACGGTCGAGGATTCCGATTACGGGCAGATCCCGAGTTACGCCGTGGTCAACTTCTCCACCGGTCTGCGCGGCGATTTCAATCAGGGCCAGTGGGACGTGTCGCTGTGGCTGAAAAACGCCTTCGACAAAACCTACTACACGACCCTGTGGACGGGCGGCAACGGCGGCTATGAAGGCCTGCTCGGCACACCGCGCACCCTCGGCGTAACCGGTCGCTACGACTTCTGATTCGTCACTCAAGGAGCTGCATCATGTTGCGTATCAAAACCGCTTTGCCGGTGTTGCTGTCCGGCGCAGTGCTCAGTGCCGGCGCCTTCGCCGCACCGAGTGTTTACCCGACGGGCGTAACCCGTTATGACCCGAACAAGGCGTTCAACCAGTACGTTATTTTCAGCGGTGCGGACAAACAGACGCACCTGATCGACATGAATGGCAACGAGGTGAAAACCTGGCCGCAGGCGGGTTTCCCGTCGGCGATCATCGATCCAAAACTGGTCGGCGGCGAGCGCGGGCATGTGTTGCTGCAACTGAGTGAAAAGGATCCCGGCAAACTCGGTTCGGCCGGCAATGGTCTGGGCAATCAGAGCATCGGTGAGCTGGACTGGAATGGCAAAGTCGTCTGGCAGTGGGGCGACAAGGCGCCCGGTGGCGCCGCGCAACAACACCATGATCAGCGCCGTTTGAGCAACGGCAACACCGTGGTGCTGGCGAACAAGGTGCACAAGGTCAAAGGCTTCAAAGTGCCCGAGGTGATCGACGATGCAATCTATGAAGTCAGCCCCGACGGCGCGGTGAAATGGCAGTGGCTGGCCTCGGAGCATCTCAATGAATTTGGCTTCACCGCCGAGCAATTGAAACTGGTGCGCGCCAGTGAAAATCCGGATTACCTGCATATCAACAACCTCAGCCTGGTCGGGCCGAACAAGTGGTTTGATGCCGGTGACAAGCGCTTCAATCCGGACAACCTGTTGATCGATTCACGCAACGCCAACTTCATCGCGATCATCGATAAAAACAGCGGCAAAGTGGTCTGGCGCCTCGGACCGAACCTGCCCCTGATCAACCCCAAAACCGCGCAGAAACTGCCGCGTCCGGTGGATCAGTTTGTCGGTCAGCATGATGCCCACATCATTCCGGCCGGATTGCCCGGTGCCGGTAACGTGCTGGTGTTCGATAACCAGGGATCGGCGGGTTATCCGAACGTCACCCTCGGGCTGATTTCCGGTTCGCGGGTATTGGAAATCGACCCGGTGAAAAACGAAATCGTCTGGCAGTACAGCGCGGCGAATTCGAAGCAGCCGGGGTGGGCGTTCTACAGTTCGTTTATCAGCAGCGCGCGACGCTTGCCCAACGGCAACACGCTGATCGACGAAGGCATGAACGGACGGTTTTTCCAAGTGACAGCCAGCGGTGAAAACGTCTGGGAGTACGTCAGCCCCTATCTCGGCAAAGCGCCGGGCAGCGACGCGATCAGCAACTGGGTGTATCGGGCACTGCCTGTGAGTTATGACTGGGTGCCAACGGGTACGCCACGCTCCGAGACAGCGGTTAATGCCCCGGTTGTCGGTGTGCAGCAAACCAATGCCAGTCGTTAGTTGAAATGGAATTAGAGCTCGAACGAACGGCGATAAGTTATGACCGGGTTGAACAGTGCATATTGCAATTTCGTTAGTAACTCGCTTGGACAATAGTTGAATGTCCAACCATCCTGACTGTCGTGAGTTTCCAGGAGGAAACTTGCTCTCATCGGAAGACACTTATCCCAACGATAAAGGAAATCGAATCATGTCGAGCATTAATGGCACTTATGTAAACGCCAACGCTGGCGCCAAACTGACGATTACCGATGGCAACGACTCCAACGGTACATTCAGCGGCACATTCAGCCAGGGCGGCGTTAACTATGACGTCAGCTACGGGCATTACCATTTCCAGAACAGCACCGGACAACCTACCACCATTACGTTTGTCGGTCTGAATGGTAATAGCGGGTTTCAAGCATGGTCATTGTTTTCTCCCGATCACAATTACGCGAAAGTTCGCGCAGCTGGTTCCCGTACTAACTTTGACGGTGAAGTAGTGACCCTGGCAGGGGAATTCGTCAAACAGTAACAGTGGCTAAAGAAGCCGCCACGCCTTTTTCGGGCGTGGCGGCTTTTTTATACCCCTCGAGAAAATCGCGGCTACGATAACGGCGATTAATTAATTGCCCGTAATTAATACACAGGTTTGCGCTTTGCAGCCTTTTGCGTGACTAAGCGTCACAAATTTGATCGCCGCCTCGGGTGTCGATGTCGCGACTGTCACAGCTGACTCTTTGTAGTCCTTGGTCTGAATACGTTCGCCCGGCAACACAACTTTGCGCCACTCGTTTTGAAATACATAAAGGGGGAAGCTGGTTTTGTTGCTGATCTCCAGTTGCGCAGGCAGTGTGATCTTCGTCGCGGCCGAGGCCACCGATAAGGGCGCCAGTAACAGCACCATGTAAATCATTGTCCGTTTGGTTAATTGCATCATTACTCTTCCTGAGTCGATTTTAAAATGCGCTGACATCTAATGCGCCCACGGCATGTCAATCAACTCGATTGTTGTAAGCAGGAATGTAGGGCTGCCCCATACCTTCAGCGAATACTTTTAATGCTTGAAAAGCATGGCGTTTTGGACGCTGGGCTGCGGCCCTTGATTGGCGTGGCTTTGCGAGAAGTGATCAGTTTTAATATATCCAAATGATCTATCCATAACTTGAAAGATTACTTTCGGAGATAAGTCTCAAGCCCAATGATTCACCCACCGATCTACCGTGGGGGATTCAACAAACGGTTGATCGGCAGTTTTTGTAGAGAACGCAAAAAGACCGCAGGGAGTGAATCAATGGGCAATGTCCAGACCGCCGCCAGCGCAGAGGAATTGCTGTGGCGTCAGACGCCGGGTGGCGAGTTGGTCGATCTCGGCCGGCCGCATCGTGTGCCGCTGGGGCAGTTGCGTTTGCAGCGTGCACCCAAAGGCATTTTGAGCCGACGCGAAACCCTTCTGCTCGGCGTGCTCGCGCTGGTGGTGCATGGCGCGGTGATCTATTGGATCAGCCAGAAGCCGACGCCGGTGCTGCCGATCGTGCCGCCGGAAATTCCGCCGATGACCATCGAGTTCTCGCGCCCGGCACCGCCAGCGCCACCGGTTGTCGAGCCGCCGCCACCTGCGCCTGTGGTTGAGCCAACGCCGTCGGTGGAGGACGAACTGGCCGTGAAACCACCGCCGCCAAAACCCGTTCCGAAACCCAAACCGGTGGTTAAACAGGCACCCAAACCAGCACCGAAAGCGGTCGAGCAACCACCGGCGCCGCCACAACCGGCTGCCCCGGTTGCAGCGCCAGCGCCACCTGCGCCTCCCGCGCCGGCACCGGTAACCCCGGCATCAGCGAATGCTGCGTACCTGAAAAACCCGGCACCGGAATACCCGTCGCTGGCTCAGCGTCGCGGTTGGGAAGGCACGGTGTTGCTGCGCGTGCATGTGTTGGCCAGCGGCAAACCGGGTGAGATCCAGATAGCCAAAAGCAGCGGCCGGCAACAGCTCGACGACGCGGCGCTGAACGCCGTCAAACGTTGGAGTTTCGTCCCGGCCAAGCAGGGTGATGTCGCCCAGGACGGCTGGGTCAGCGTGCCCATCGATTTCAAGATTCATTAAACCGAAACCAAATTCGCGCGAAACGTTTACACGAGGGAATACATCATGACGTTACTGGCATCTCCACTGGAATCCATCGAAAGCGCGGTGATCTGGCTGCTGGTGGTTTTTTCCGTCGCCACCTGGGGTCTGGCATTGCTCAAGGCTTGGCAGTTCGGGCGTCTGAAGGCGCAGGATCGGCGCTTTCATAAACGTTTCTGGGCGGCGTCTAGTCTCGATTCCGCCGCTGAATTGAGCGAAACCCAACCCGGCGCCGCCGCACGAGTAGCGCAGGCCGGTTACGCAGCGATTCAAGTGGGCGAGGCGCCACAGGCCAATGATTTGAGCCAGGCGATCAACCATCAGGATCGACTGGAGCGCGCCTTGCGTCAGCAAATTGTCCGCGAACGCCGTTCGCTGGAAACAGGCCTGGCAGTGGTCGCCAGTATTGGCAGTACCTCGCCGTTCATTGGTTTGTTCGGCACGGTGTGGGGAATCATGGAAGCGTTGAAAGGTATCAGCGCGGCCGGTTCGGCGAGCCTGGAAACGGTGGCCGGGCCGATCGGTGCGGCACTGGTCGCCACGGGTGTGGGGATCGCCGTCGCGGTGCCGGCAGTGCTGGTTTACAACTACTTTTTGCGTCGGTTGAAACTGACGGCGGCGGATCTGGATGACTTCGCCCATGACTTCTACAGCCTGGCGCAGAAGAGTGCGTTCCGTGTGCTGATTCATCCGACCGCGCACAAGGTCGCAGCAACCGGCAACGCAGCAAAAGTGAAGGAGGCGTCCTGATATGGCCTTCTCCACGCAAGACAGTGATGAGGTGCTCAGCGAGATCAACGTAACGCCGCTGGTGGATGTGATGCTGGTGCTGCTGGTGGTGTTTATCGTCACCGCGCCGCTGCTGACCAACGCGATCCCGATCAACCTGCCGAAGACCGAAGCGGTGGCGCCGGTCGAGCAGAAGGATCCGCTGGTGGTGAGCATCGACGGTGCCGGCAAACTGTTTATCAACAAGGATGAGATTCAGCCGGACTTGCTGGAATTCAACCTGAAGTCGGCCAAGGCCAAGGACCCGGAAGTGCGCGTGCAGTTGCAGGCCGATGACGGGGTGAACTACGGCGAAGTGGCGCGGGCGATGGCTTCGATTGAACGGGCGGGGATTACCAAGTTGTCGGTGATTACTGCGCGGTAACAGGATTTACGTTTTTCCGGGGCCGTCTCCTTGGCAGGGTGCGGCCCTTTTTTTATTTCTGGCATATGGAAAAGCCCCTCACCCTAGCCCTCTCCCGGAGGGAGAGGGGACTGATCGGGGGTGTTCTCACGAGTTACGCCGACCTGATATTTCGAGTCGAACTCAGGATTTGAACGGCATGAAGATCGGCTCCCTTTCCCCCTCGCCCCCCCGTGGGGGAGAGGGCTGGGGTGAGGGGGAAAAGATTTCAAGCCATGCACACATCTCATATTCAATTCAGGTCTTAATAAATAGCTTCTTATTCCTTAACGAATATAAATCCCCTCCCTATACTCGTTCAGGAACAGACACGACGCAGGAGAGCTCCCCATGCGCAACGAATCAATCCGCTACCTGATTGTGCCGGGCTGGCAAGGATCGCCAGAAGAACATTGGCAAAGCCACTGGCAGAACAGCCTGCCAAACAGTGCGCGGGTCGAGCAGGCCGATTGGCTGACGCCGCGTCGTGAAGACTGGGTCGCGGCACTGGCCGAGGCGATTGCCGCCGACAGTACGCCGGTGATCCTTATTGCTCACAGCCTTGGCTGCGTCACGGTTGCCCATTGGGCGGCCACGGCGCCGTTGCAATACCTGCGTCAAGTCCGCGGCGCCTTGCTGGTTGCGCCGGCCGATGTCGAGCGCCCGGCCTGCGCGCCGGCGCTGCGCAATTTCGCCCCGATTCCGACTGACCTGCTGCCGTTCCCGAGCCAGGTGGTCAGCTCCGATAACGACGCCGCCGTGAGTGCGCCGCGCGCGCTGGAGCTGGCGCGCAACTGGGGCGCCGAGGCGGGGATTCTCGCCGGTGCCGGGCACATCAACGTCAAGTCCGGGCATCAGCGTTGGGAGCAGGGTTTTGCTTATCTCTATCGCCTGCAAAACCGTATGGAACACCACGCCCGCCGCCGCGCCTGATTTTTATTTCTTTCAACGCCCCCGTCTCCCGGCGGTTTTGGGCGGGAGTCTGCCATGAGTTTCGAAACCTTCGGTCAGCCATTGCTGACCTTTCCCGACGCTGAAAAAAGCCCCCTGAGCATTCGCGCCAAGGCGCTGGTTTTTGTCGACCCGCGCTCGCGTCAGTTGCGTGAAGAACTGGAGCAATTGGCGCCGCGCTCGACCTCGGTATTGATCCGTGGCGAGACCGGTACGGGTAAAGAATTGCTCGCTCGGCACATCCATCGCGCCAGTGACCGCAGCGGTCTGTTCGTTTCGGTCAATTGCGGGGCGATCAGCCCGACCTACGCCGATGCCGAGCTGTTCGGCTACGCCGCCGGCAGTTACAGCGGCTCTGCCAGCAGCCGTGCCGGATGGTTTGGTTCGGCCAACGGCGGCACCTTGTATCTGGATGAAATCGGCGACTTGCCGCTGCCGATTCAAATCAAATTGCTTGCCGCGCTGGAGAACCACGAAGTCACCCGTGTCGGTGCGCCTCAGCCAAGTCCCGTGGATGTGCGTCTGGTGGCCGCGACCAGCATCGATCTGGCGCAAGCGGTGGACGCCGGCAAATTTCATGAGCGCCTCTATCACTACTTGAGCGAAGGGCAACTGGAGCTGCCCGCCTTGCGCGCGCGCATCGGCGACATTCTTTCGCTGGCCGAGTATTTCCTTGGCATCTATAGCCAGCGTCTGGACTTGCCGGTGCCATTGATCAGCGAAGCAGCGCAGCACGTGCTCGAACAACACAGCTGGCCGGGCAACACCCGCGAGCTGGAAAACGTCATTCACTTTGCCCTGCTGGTGAGTACCGGTGACGAAATTCTGCCGGAGCACCTGAATCTGCCCGAGGTGTCTGGGCCGCAGCTTCAGATCGAACGTCTGGTTGCACAAATCAACATCGGCGGCAGCGTCGATGAGCGTAAGGCATTGAAAGATTTGCTGATTCGGTTGGGTGAGGCGTTGTAACCGTTTCGTTTAACATGAACAAAATGGAATATGAAGCTGAATAAACGTTATTGTCCGGGAATAAAAAATCCCGGTATTGTCCGCCCCACGCCAGCGATATCACTTCACTGGCACACGTATTAATGCCGTCGTCGATGACGACCGTGATTTTCGATAAGGACACTGCATGAAAAAGGTTCTGTTGTTTACCGCATTGGCGGCTGCTCTGACTGCTTCCCTGGCCAATGCCGGGGAGAAACTGGTGGTTGCTGCGACCCCGGTGCCGCACGCTGAAATCCTTGAGCTGATCAAACCGACCCTGGCCAAAGAAGGCGTGGATCTGGAAATCAAAGTCTTCACCGACTACGTGCAGCCGAACGTACAGGTTGGCGAAAAGCGTCTGGACGCCAACTACTTCCAGACCCTGCCGTACCTGAACAGCTTCAACCAGGGCAAATACAAGGACGACAAGTCCAAGTACCTGGTGACCGTGCAGGGCGTGCACGTTGAACCGTTCGGTGGCTACTCGAGCAAGTACAAAACCCTGGCTGAACTGCCGGACGGCGCGACCATCGCGATCCCGAACGAAGGCAGCAACAGCGGCCGCGCACTGATCCTGCTGCAGAAGGCTGGCCTGATCGAGCTGAAAGACCCGAAAAACGCTCTGGCAACGCCAAAAGACATCGCCAAGAACCCGCACAACTTCAAGTTCAAGGAACTGGAATCGGCCCTGCTGCCACGCGTTCTGAAAGAAGTTGATCTGGACATGATCAACACCAACTACGCGCTGGAAGCCAAGTTGAACCCGCAGAAAGATGCGCTGGTGATTGAAGGCGCTGACTCGCCGTACGTGAACTTCCTGGTGGCCCGTGAGGACAACAAGAACAGCGACGCGATCCAGAAACTGGCCAAAGCCCTGACCAGCCCGGAAGTCAAAGCGTTCATCGAGAAAAAGTACAACGGCGCGGTACTGCCGGCGTTCTGATCTGACGCTTGAGTGAACCCCTTCAAGGTGTGAAAACGCCGATGGCCAGCGATGGTCATCGGCGTTTTTGTGTGCGTTGAAAAGCCCCTCACCCTAGCCCTCTCCCGGAGGGAGAGGGGACTGATCGGGGGATGCTGTAGAAGTACACCGACTTGAAAGATCTCTGCCGAATCCATAATCGACTCGATCTTTCAGGTCGATGTTTGACGCAAGACACCTCGGTCGGCTCC